>CAMMAZ010000001.1 GCA_946493765.1 uncultured Clostridia bacterium
ATTCGTCACTTCTTTTTTTATTCTTTTTGTAACACATCTATTGTAAACCTACAGCGAAACCAATAAAAATTGAAATATTTTGGTTGACAATCCATTATAATTATTGTATACTGTACCAAGATTTTATCAGAAAGGAGGAAAAATCGTTGACAAGCAGAGTGATTTATGCTGCAAAAGTAGAAAATCCGGAAATGAATCGGCACACAAATCTTGTGGATGCAAGGAATTTTTGCGCGATTTTTCACCATCAAAAACAGTCAGATTTTGCTTTGTTGCGATTTTTCCGTTCGATTTGCTTGAGCTGAAACGGTAGGATGCGAAGCGCTTATCTGATGAAAGTCAGATAAGCGCTTTTTCGTTAAAGGAGGGGACAGGATGCCGAAAAAAGAAGCGGTCAATCAAATACCGCCCAAATTATTGCAAGTCTATCAAACAAAATATCAACAGCCGGTGCTGGTTTATGCGCAGGCAGACATGAACTGTGATTGTGAATTTCAATGGTTTCATTTCTTTTTGACCAAAACAGAATGTATCATTGCGATGCAGCCGGAAGTCACGCATGAACGCGTGCTTTCTGGTTATGGTGTTGATATTCGGGAAAATGCAGTCAAAAATCCCAAAAATCTTGTTTGGCGCAGCATTCCTGTAGAAAACATTGCAAATCCCTACATTACCAATTTAGTGGTCGGCGGTCTCTTTCATTTCGAGATCGATGGGGAAGACACGAAAATCGCTGCTTTTACCAATACATATACCGCCAGAATGAAAAAGCTGGTTGAGATTCTAAAAGCGCTCACTGAAAAGAAAGAAATAACACAGGATATGCTCACAGAGGAATCCAGAGAGGATTTCTGCCCGAAGTGCGGAACGGTCTATGCGGAAAAGGACAGAAAGATCTGTCCGAAATGCATGGACAAACGGTCGATCTTTTTCCGTCTGTTTGAATATTTCAAGCCCTATAAAGGTTTACTGATTTTGCTGGTTATTTTATGCATTTTCAATGCGCTGATGAATGCGCTGTGGCCATATCTCAGCGGCACGCTGCTTTATGATAAGGTGCTTAGTCGAAACGTCGGTTTTGTCGGAGAATGGTTTCCGGGCCCGGACGGCATTTTTACGATTTTGCTGCTGCTGGCTTTAACGATGCTGGTTGCCAAAACCATTCAACAGGTGTTTGGCGTTATCCAAGGGCGGATTGTTGCCAAAGTTGTGCCGGGGGTTGTCTGTAATCTGAAAAACCAGGTTTTCAAATCGATCCAGTCGCTGTCTTTAAGCTTTTTTGCCAGCCGGCAGACCGGGGGACTCATGACCCGCATTTTGGACGATGCGGGGCAGGTTTCCGGTATTTTTATCGATGGCATGCCCTATATCATTCCGAATTTTCTAACAATTGTTTTTTCTTGCGTTGTCATGTTCACCACCAACTGGCAATTGGCATTGATTTCAGTTATCATGCTGCCGTTTTTGGTTGTTATCAGTGTGAAAATGCAGCCGCGGCTTTGGCACTTTTTCAGTAAACAGCACCAGGCAAACCGGAATTTGCGCGCGCAGCTCAATGATAATATCGTCGGTGCACGCGTGGTCAAAGCGTTTGGTCAGCAGGACGTGGAAATTCAACGATTTGATAAGGTGAACACAAAAGTGCGGCAGGCACAGATGAATGTGGTCGGGTTTGATACCAAATTCATGGCGCTGTATCGGTTTGTGGAAATCATGTCGGTGGTATTGGTCTGGGGTTTTGGTTCCATGTATGTTTTGAATTTCATGGATATTAAAATGTCCTATGGTACGCTCGTGACCTTTGTCGGCTATGTTTCGCTGCTGGCAGGACCATTAGACTTTTTCTCACATATATTCCGCTGGTGGTCCAATTCCATGAACTCCGCACAGCGTATTTTTGAGATTATCGATTCCAAAGCGGATGTGGTGGAAACTTTAAAACCGGTTGAGATGGACAAAATCAAAGGCGAGATCAAGATGGAACACGTCTCCTTTGAATATGAAGCCAACAAACCGATTTTAAAGGATATCAGCCTTGATATTGAAGCGGGGAAAATGCTCGGTATTGTCGGTAAATCCGGTGCCGGAAAATCAACCCTTGTTAATTTGATCACAAGGCTTTATGACCCGCAAAAGGGAAATATTTATATCGATGGGGTGAATATCCGGGATATGCGGCTTTTGGATGTGCGCCAAAATGTGGCGATGGTCAGCCAGGAAACGTATATTTTCAGGGGAACGGTGTTTGATAATATCGCTTATGCCAATCCGGAATGTTCGCGCAAAGAAGTGATCCAGGCGGCGGTCGCCGCCGGCGCACATGATTTTATCTGCAAAATGCCGGACGGATACGATACCTTCGTCGGTTCCGGCGGACGGACGCTATCCGGCGGGGAACGGCAGCGTGTGTCCATCGCAAGGGCGATTTTAGCCAACCCTAAAATATTGATTTTGGATGAAGCGACCGCTGCAGTTGATACCGAAACGGAACGCAAAATCCAGGCGGCGCTTGAAAAACTGATCGTCGGCAAGACGACGATTTCCATCGCACACCGGATATCGACGCTGAAAAACGCGGATAAGCTGATTGTGATTGAGGACGGAAAAATCACAGAACGCGGCACACACAAGGAACTCATCCAGCAGAAAGGAACCTATTTTAAATTATTGCAGATTCAGAGCAAAGCTTTGGCGATGAGAGGAGTGGCAGATTAATGGACACACGAAAAGAAAAAGACATATTGGAAATCGAAAAGGAAAATGTCGCAGAATTATTAAAAATCAACTATCTCACCCCTGAAAATGCAGAATTTCAGCATACCAAAGGTGGTTTTGTCAGCCTGAAAACAAACGATCGGTTTTATAAACGGGTCAATTTTCACCGAACGTTTCCTTTCACCGATAAAGACAGTTTTATTTCGGTTCGGGAACCGGACGATAAAGCAAGAGAAATCGGAATCATTGAGAATTTGCAGGCGTTTGACGCTGAAACAGTCAAAATACTGAATGAGCAGATGAATCTTCGGTATTTTACACCGAAAATTTTGAAGATTTTCAGCATCAAGGAGGAATACGGCTACGCCTATTGGTCGGTGCTTACCGATAAAGGTCCCTGCAAATTCACCATGTCGACAGGTTCGGGCAGCACGGCAAAAGTGACAGACCGGCATGTCCTGATCAAAGATATCGATGAAAACCGCTATGAGATCATGGATCTGGATGATCTGACCACAAAAGAACTCAAAAAAATCGATCTATACATTTAAAATGAGTTTCCGAAAGGAAGTGAGAAACAGTGGATCTAAACATAGCTTTGCCGAAAGAATACCAAAAAATATTAAAACAGCAAACAGAAGAAACACAGCGGTATTGCGGCGCGTGCGACATTGACCTTGATGGCAATTATACTTCGGATTTTTATATCTGCGTTACCAACAGGGAATTGTTTATTTTCAAAGACCATTCCTTTACAAAATACGAGCTGCAATCCCTGGAAAAGGTGAAAAACGATAACCAGGTCAATTGCGGTATATTGATTGCTACAATCGATGGGGAAGAAATTCTGCTTGCAAAATACAGCATGAAAAATCTTTCCCGGTTTGCCTATATTGCCAGAGGCATCCAGCTGTTGATCGAAAAAAATGAAACAAAGCAAATTGTCAGCACCGAACGGGAACGGGTCTGTAAAATTTGCGGTCGTGTTTTGCCGGGCACGATGCATTGCCCAAAATGCGATAAGGAACACCGCAATTTAAAACATTTCTATGAAATCTGCAAACCTTATAAATGGCCATTGTTGATCGTTTTGATTATGATGATGATCGGAACGACGCTGGATTTAGGACAGCAGTTTGTTTTCCGTTATTTTATCGACGGTTTTTTGATCCCACAAACCGGAACGCTTTTGAATATCGCTTTGTTTTTTCTGGCGCTTTTGTTTGTGTCGGTGACTTCAGCGGTGTTGTATCTGGTTCGGTATTTTATCTGCAACCGGTTGGGAACCAGCATCAGCCTGGATTTGCGCAGTAAATTATACAATAAAATCCAGGAACTGTCGTTAACCTTTATCAATAAACGGCATCCCGGCGCGCTGATTCATCGTGTCAGCGGAGACACAGACAGAATCCGTACCTTCATGCAGGATACATTTTGCGATATGTTCGGGCAGTTTGTCACACTCATTGCTTTAACAGTTGTGATGTTGATCCTAAACTGGAAATTGGCGTTGGCAGCGTTTGTTTTTGTCCCGCTGATTATTGTTTCTGCAAGGATCTTCTGGCCGCATGTCGACCGGATTTATCGAAAACAATGGTTCAAATATGATAAAATCAACAATAAACTGCAGGATGTTTTATCCGGTATCCGGGTCGTGAAAGTTTTCGGTAAAGAGAAAGATGAAACGGATAAATTCACCGATTTAAATATCGAGTATGCACATGTGGAAACTTCCAATGAAAAATTTTTCGCGACCTTTTATCCATTGCTTAGCTTTTTACTGGCAGCCGGTTCCTATTTGATTGTTTATTTGGGTGGTACAGACGTTTTGCAGGGCAAGATGTCACCGGGTGAACTGGTGCAGTTTGTCTCTTATTCCAGCATGTTGTTGGGACCGCTTAGCTGGATGTCGTTCCTGCCGCGCCGAATCATCCAGATGACCACAAGCTTAGAGCGTGTTTATGATGTGCTGGATGAGGTGAACGATATTCTGGAGCAGCCCAATACCATTCAAAAACCGATCGAGGGGAATATCAGCCTTCAAAATATTGTTTTTGGTTATAAGAGCTTTGAACCGGTGATCGACGGCATCAGCCTGGATGTGAAAAAGGGAGAAATGATCGGCATTGTCGGTTCGTCCGGCAGCGGAAAATCCACCATTATCAACTTGATTATGCGGCTGTATGACGTGGACGACGGCAGCATTTTGGTGGACGGCATCAATATCAAGGATTATGATATTCGGAATTATCACAAGCAGCTGGGTGTTGTTTTGCAGGAAACCTTTTTGTTTTCCGGCACCATTTTAAACAACATCCGGTTCGCCAAACCGGATGCGACGATGGAAGATGTGATCTACGCTGCAAAACGCGCCAATGCGCATGAGTTTATCTGCAAACTGCCGGATGGATACAACACCTACGTCGGTGAGCGCGGCTATACCTTATCCGGCGGTGAAAAACAGCGTATTTCCATTGCCAGAGCGATTTTGAACGATCCTAAGATCCTGATTCTGGATGAAGCGACTTCCGCTTTGGATACCGAGAGTGAATATCAGATCCAGGAAGCGATGGAACGGCTGCGGCAGGGCAGAACGACCTTTGCGATCGCGCACCGTTTATCGACGCTGCGCAACGCCGACCGTATTATGGTGATCGACGATCATAAATGTGCGGAAATCGGGACGCATGATGAGCTTTTGCGCAAAAAAGGTATTTACTATGGCTTGGTCATGGCACAGCTGCAAATGAGCAAAACACCGGTAGAAAAATAGACAATAAAGCAGGTCAAATTGCATTGACCTGCTTATCTTTTTCTGTTATACTTATTGCAAATAATGATTTTGGAGAAATATATGAAAAAACATAAAAAAAAGAAAAAAGACGGATTTTATAAACAGCTGCTCGGCGAAATCAAGGAAAACAAAAGCACATTTATTGTTTATCTGGTGCTTAGAACCTTTGTGCTCGGCGCTTTGATCTGGTCTGCTATTCGCGGAAATTATGAAAATGTCCTGCTTTGTGCGTTATCGCTGGTTTTATTCCTGTTGCCGGCATTTTTGGAAAAGCAGTTGAGAATCCAACTGCCGTCTGTTCTTGAAATTACTATTCTATTATTTATTTTCAGTGCGGAAATGCTGGGGGAACTTTCAAATTTTTATATCAATGTCCCTTTTTGGGATTCCATGCTGCATACCATCAACGGCTTTTTATGCGCTGCAATTGGATTTGCACTTGTCGATATCATCAATCGGAACAAACGTTTTAAGTTTCAATTGTCTCCGTTTTTTCTTGCACTGGTTGCATTTTGCTTTTCCATGACAGTAGGGGTCTTATGGGAATTTTTTGAATTCGGATGCGATATGCTATTTCACCTTGATATGCAAAAGGATACCGTGATTCATCACATATCCTCTGTGGCATTGGACCCGACGAACTCCAATCACACCGTTATCATCAATGGTATCGAAAGTGTTATCGTGAACGGTGAAGATTTAGGGCTTGGCGGCTATCTGGATATCGGATTGATTGACACCATGAAAGACCTGCTTGTCAATTTTATCGGCGCGGTTGTTTTCAGCGTGATTGGCTTTTTCTTTGTGAAAAGCAGAGGAAAGGGGAAATTTGCACGTTTCTTCATTCCGACATTGGATGATGAAGCAGAAACAGTGAAAGCAACGGACACAGCATCAAAAACACAGCAAGATTCATCAAAGGACTGAATCTTCCTTAATGACCGGACAATAGATAGAAAAAGTTTTGTTTTTTAACATCACAATCGTCATAACAAAATCCGACGTGAATAAAATCATCAGTACTGCTGTGACAAAGGGAGAGAAATTGTAAAGATAAACGTTCATCGCAGGCGCGAAAAAATAGACGTAGAGCACGGATAAAACACACCAAAAAACGGCGAAGCGCGGACAGATCAGTCCTTGCAGATTGTGTTTTTCCGTGCGATAGTCCCATAGCATAACGTGAAAGACTTTCAGGCAAAATAAACCATATAAATATTCAACAAGTGTTCCGGCGCAAACGCCGAAAAACAGCACAAGCAAAACGGAATCCGCAAAATCCACAATAAACACCTGCAATGTCAGCGCGCCGATACCATAAACAGGACACAGTGGCAAAAACCGCATTGTTTTGCGATTTTCGATCACGCCGCGCACGGTATAAGCAAAAGCAGTTTCTATGATAAATCCGATGAAGGAATAAACAAAAAACAAATTGAAATAAAACAAAAAAGCACCCCAAAAATGATGTTTTGTCATTAGTTTGGAGTGCTTTTTTTAAGAATATGCATGGATAATTTTTTCTGCACATTTGATACCGTCTACAGCGGCAGACATAATGCCGCCGGCATATCCCGCGCCTTCTCCGCAGGGATATAACCCTGCAATATCCGACATGCCGTTTTCATTTCTTAAAATCCGAACGGGAGACGAACTACGCGTTTCCGGTGCGGACAAAACGGCATCATCGGCGGCAAAGCCTTTGATTTTTCGATCCATCAGCAAAAGACCTTCTTTTAACGCTTCGGTGATGGTTTGCGGAAAAATCGAATGCAGATCACAAACTTTGAATTTAGGCAGGACGCTTGGCAAAACGGTTTGAAAATCTGTTTGCCGCTTTCCCAGAAAGCTGCCGAGTGTTTGCACCGGAACGGCATAATCGCCGCCGGCAATCTGAAAGGCGGCTTTTTCGATTTTTTGCTGGTATTCCATGCCGGCCAGCGGATGATCGGAACCGAAATCTTCCGGCCCTATGCTCACCAAAACGGCGCTGTTGGCATTGACTGCATCTCTTTTAAAATTGCTCATACCGTTCACCGCCAGCATACCCGGCTCACTGGAAGCGTTGACCACATAGCCGCCGGGACACATGCAAAAGGTATAGACGCCGCGATGATTCGTTGTATGCACGGCAAGTTTATAGTCTGCAGGCGGCAAAAGATGCTTTGGATAGTGCTTGCCATACTGCGCCTGGTTGATAAACGCCTGTGTGTGCTCAATGCGAACACCGACTGCAAAGGGCTTGGCTGTCATTGGAATTTTGGACAGATAGACAGATCGAAAGGTATCCCTGGCGCTATGTCCGATCGCCAGCACCGCCTTTTCGCAGGGGATTTCAGATTGCAGGTTATGGCTTTGGAGCACAGCGGAATGAATTTTCCCGTTTTGGATGGAAAAGGATAAAAAGCGTGTCTCGAATCGGATTTCACCGCCAAGCGATACAATTTTGTTTCGCAGATTCACGATCGTTTCCCGCAGCCGGTCGGTGCCGATATGTGGTTTTTGCTGCCATAAAATTTCCTTTGGCGCACCACAGTCTGCAAAAGTCTTCAAAACAAAAGCGATGCGCGGGTCTTTGATGCCGGTGTTCAATTTTCCGTCTGAAAAAGTACCGGCGCCGCCTTCACCAAATTGAACATTGGATTCCGGATTTAAAATACCGGTTTTCCAAAACCGCTCCACTGCTTCCACACGTTTGGCGATTTCCTGTCCGCGTTCGATCACGATCGGATGCAATCCCGCTTGTGCCAGAACATATGCGCAAAACAGTCCCGCAGGTCCGGCGCCGATCACTAACGGACGAACTTTGGGCAACATCCGTGCTTTTTGAATTTGAAAATCTTGATTTGTAACTTGTTTGACATCGCGGTTTTGTAGGAGTTGCTCTTCATTTTTTACTTCTGCCCAAAATGACGCATTGAAATGAATATGCTTTTTATTCCTAGCGTCCACCGATCGTTTTACCAACCGGCATGATAGCAGATCCTGTTGTTTGATCTGCAATTTTTTTGCAACAACCGCCGGATAATCATCCGGTTTGCAGGTCAGCGGAAGTTTAACATTTGAAATTTGAATCATGATCGTTCAATCCTTTGCGGCATGTTCGCCCGCAAGACAACCGGAAGAAAATGCCCATTGCAGGTTATAACCGCCGCAGTCTCCGGTAATATCCAGAATTTCTCCGGCTGCATATAAATGCGGGACCAAGCGGGATTCCATCGTTTTGTCATCAAAATCTTTGGTTAAAATACCGCCTAAAGTGACCTGTGCATTAGAAAAGCCCTGCACACCGGTCACCTGCAATCGAAAATCCTTGATTGCCGCAGCGATCTTTTTTCTGTCTGCCTGTGTTATATTCTTTACCGGGGTGGATAATGAAAATCCGGTGGATTTTAAAATAATTTGCCCCAAACGTTTGTGAAATAAGGTAGAAAGCAGCATATCGGTTTTCATGTCCCGCATGCATGGAGACTTACAAATCTGTTCTAAAAGCGACAATAAATCATGAAACGGCATGTCCGGCGCCAAATCAAGCGACAGCATGCAATTTTTAGGACTTTTTACTACATATGCAGATAATTGCAGTACCGGCGGTCCGGATAAACCGTAATCGGTAAACAGGACTTGTCCGAACTCTTTTCGTGTTAAGTGATTTTTTTCCAAAGCAGAAACAACGGCGTCGATTTTTAAGCCCTTGACTTGTTTGACAAGGGTATTGTCCGTTTTGATCTGGGTAATTGCCGGATATAAGGGGGACAATTGATGCCCAAATTGCGTGAGCAGGCAATAACCGCTGCCGTCGGAACCAAGATGAGGACTTGCTTTTCCGCCGCAAGCGATCACACAGCGGTCAAATGCTTGCTGGTCCACAATAAATTTTTCGTTTTTCAGCTTGATCTGAGAAGTGGGGGATGAAAGGCAAAAACGAATGCCTTTAGAAGCAGCGGTAAATCTTAAAACATCCAAAACAGTGGAAGCCGTCAGGGAATAGGGAAATAATTTCTCCTCTTCAAACCGCACCGGCATGGAAAGCTGCTTGAAAAAATCGATCATGTCGTCAATTGAATGGGCTGCGAGCGCGTGATTTGCAAAAGAGGGGGCCTGTCCGTGATAGTGCAAAAGACGTCCGTTTTCCAGTTTTCCTGCCTGCCGGTTGGATAAATTGCAGCGTCCGTTTCCGGTTGCAAGAATCTTTTTACCGCAGCGGTCCAACCGCTCAAAAATCGTGATTTTGCAGTCTGGGTTTTGTCCGGCAGCGGTGATGGCGGCAATCAATCCTGCAAATCCGCCGCCGATAATTGCAATGCTTTTCATGCCTTTTTAAGCGCTCCCTTTGGAGAGCGGACCTGTTCCAAAATCAACATCACAAGCCCCAGCGCGCCGACCGCCGCGATCAGGATGCCGTAGATCACGAACGACACGGTATCGACGGAAGTTGCAAAACCGGCAGATAGAGTCATCACAATAAAAAGAATATCTGCGACCAAAATCACGACACAGAAAACGGACGTGATAATATAGGAGACGATCCTTTGCCATTTGCTTTGCCGGTCCAACAATCCGGTGCAGACCAAAGCCGACAGCAGCCAGAACGCGGGGACAAACAAGGACATAATGATCGAATAATTTTTATTTTGCAGGCAGCTGGTGATAAAGGTCACCGTGTCTGTAATCAAAGACAAAATCAGATAGAAAAAGCAAAAACGCCGCTGCGCCTTTTCGTTTTTATAAAACGAGAAAACGACCAGCAAAAGGCTGGGAAGCAGAGAAACGACCGTTAACAAGATCATGACGTTTTGAATTCGCAGTGTGTCCAGATAATACCAGCTGATGATTTCCGACAAGGCGTCCGTTTGCAGATATACTGCGCTAAAACAACAAAATAGTCCTAAAAATACGCTGTAAACCCCAACAAGAACTTTCCGGTATCCACTGGTTTTGAAAAACAGAATATAAATAAGTGCGCAGAGCACAGCAAGACCCGCGGAAACCCACAATAAAACATTCATGCTTTTATCCAATCCTTTTTATTATTATTTCTCACTTATTATACTAAAAAGAAACGCCGTTGTCAAAGCAATTCGTTATCGGTCATTTTCAAGTATAATTCCTGCAAAATTTTCTTTTCAATCCTTGATACATAGGAACGTGAAATATTTAGAAGCTGCGCGACTTCCCGCTGTGTCAGTTCCGGTTTTCCATTCAGCCCGTAACGGTATTCGATAATCGTTTTTTCGCGGCCGTCCTGCATCTTTCCTATTAATTCTTTGAGCTTTCTGCATTTGATTTTGGTATCGATATTTTCAATAATGTCGTAGTCGTCAGAAATGACGTCCACCAATGTCAAAGCATTTCCGTCCTTATCCACATCGATCGGCTCGCTCATATAGACGTCCTGCGCCGTTTTTTTCTGGTTGCGAAAATGCATCAAAATTTCGTTGTCAATGCAGCGGGAGGCGTAGGTTGCAAGCTTTGTTCCTTTGGAATTTTTATAGCTGGAGATGCCTTTGATCAGTCCGATCGTTCCGATGGAGATCAGATCCTCCTGCTCATAGCCTGCGGAATAATACTTTTTGATAATATGCGCGACCAGCCTTAAGTTATGTTCAATGAGTTTCGCTCTTGCGTTTTTATCGCCCTGCTGCATCTGCTGCAAATATCGTTCTTCCTCTTCTTTTGTCAATTTTCTGGGAAATTCATTGGAATTGCCGACATGCAGAATAAAAAAGATATTTTTTGCAATCAGCTGCAAAAGTTCGCCAAAATTCATATTTCTCACCCAAAATAAAGATATGAATTTGAAGCTGTTGTTTTGCGTGTCCGTCAAAAGAAATCTCAAAAGACCGATAATAAAATAATTGTTGCAGAATCCGTCGCATTATGTTATAATAATCCAAAATATAAGTATATATCGGAGAGCACATGAACATTTTATTTTTATCTGATGAATTTCTGCCGAAAGACGGACCCTGCACAAAACGGATACAAACGCTTGCAGAATATCTGCGGGATCAGGGGCATTCGATTCGGATTATCACCAGTTCTCAGAATAAAAAAGGAAAACAAAAGGCACAGCTAGAGGGGATTCGCATCCGTTATGTGCCGGCATGGCCGATGAAAAGGAAAAGCGCCATCAACCGGCTTCTCAATAATGCCACTTTTGCGGTATCTGCTTTTTTCGGTGCCTTGTTTTTTGGAAAAACAGATGTTATCTTCACCACTTCACCGCCGGTTATGTCTAGCATAGCCGGTGTTTTGGCGTCAAAGCTCAAACGCGCAAAGCTGGTTTTCGACGTTCGGGACATCTGGCCGGACGTTGCGGTGGAAATGGATTCGTTCGGAGAAAACAGCCTTTATTATAAAGTTTTTTCCAAAATTGCCAACCGTGCTTATCAACAGGCGGCGCTGATCACAACGGTTTCTCCCGGAAAGGTTGAAAAGATAAAAGAAAAGGTCTCAGCATTGCAGCAAAATCCCGACAAGGTTGTCTATATCGGGAACGGATTGGACGAAAATTTTTTGAAAAATCAGATCGATCCCGAAATTGTGCGGCAATATGACCTTGAGAATCAATACACCTGTCTGTATATCGGCAATATCGGATTGGCACAGGGATTGGGGAAACTGATTGATCTTGCGGAAAACACAAGAGATCTTCCGGTGCAGTTTTTGCTTTTTGGAGATGGAGCCGAGCGTGAAAAGCTGGAAGCGCAGGTTGTTGATAAACAGCTGTCAAACGTCCGCTTTTGCGGAACGATCGAAAATCGCCTGGTCTACACGCTTTTGTCCAAAGCCAATTTGAGTTTTATTTCTTTGAAAAGCAACAAAATGACCGATAGCATCCCGACGAAGATCTATGAAGCATTGGGCTGCGGCTGTCCGGTATTTTTAATTGCCAGCGGCGACAGCGTTGATATTTTAAAGGAAAGCGGACTTGGCGTTGCGTCTGATGGGTTAGATCTGCAAAAAATGACTGAGGACTTTCGATCCTTGTATCATCATGTGTACACAAAGGAACAAAAGGAATACGCCAGCCGGCTGATGTGTGAAAAGTATTCCCGACAGACATTTGCCGCCGCATTGCAGCAGTGCCTGCTGCAAATAGAGGATTGATAAAATGATCAAATCATTGCTTACTGAATATAAACCGGGCTGGCTGATTGATCGCAGCTTATATGCTTTCAAGCTAAAGCTTTTATGCAAACTTCCGAAAACGGAAGCGCTGTTTGAACATGCTGTACATATCAAACGAATAGACTTATTCCGTTTTGACGGACAAGCGTTGCGCGCATTTTTGAAAGCCTTGCCCAAAGGAAAGACAGAAGAGATTTTGTCGGTTGCCGATCAGGCGGTAAGCGGAAAAATTTTCGCGTTTTCCTCCATGATGCTGGACTACCAAGATCCGATCGATTGGCATTATAATCCGCAAACGGGTCAGAGAACCGCCGCGGATAAAAAATGGTACACAATACCGGATTTTGACCCCAAAACCGGTGATATAAAGGTTGTTTGGGAAGCGTCGCGATTTACCCATTTTTGGTATTTTATCCGCGCGTTTTTATTGACCGAAGATCAAAAATATTATCAGGCTTTCTCCACCCAGCTGGACGCTTGGCTGGAAAAGAATCCTTATCCCTTTGGCGCTAATTTTAAATGCGGGCAGGAATGCTCCCTGCGCATGATCAATGCGCTGGCCGCCTTTTGTGTGTTTGCCGATGCGGGGCTTTGCACGTCAAAAGACTGTGAAAATTTAAAAGAATTGGTCACGCGCTGTTACAAAAAGGTGCGTTCCAACTTTTTTTATGCACACAGATGCATTCAAAATAATCACACGTTTTCGGAAATTTGCGGGCTGATCGTCGGCGCGTGGTGCGAAGAAAATGATAAAATGCTGCAAAAAGCGTTTGGTCTTCTCGAAAAAGAGATTCAAAAGCAGTTTTATCAAGACGGCGGCTATAAGCAATTTTCCTTTAATTATCAGCGCTTTACCTTTCAGATTTTGGAATGTGCGCTGTATATTGCAAAAAAATGCGGAATCACGCTGTCACAAGCGGCAAAAACGCGCATACAAAACAGTGTGCAGCTTATGTATCAGTGCCAGGCGCCAAACGGCGACGTCCCGAATTACGGGTCTAACGACGGTGCGTTGATTTTTCCGCTGTCCGTTTGTGATTATAGGGATTTCCGTCCGGCAATGAATGGTTTGTATCACCAGCTTTGCGGGAAGCATCTGTATCCCGATCCCGGCGATTATCGGGAGGAAACGCTCTGGTTTTCCGATTCCGGCGGCGGCGCCGATGCGGAAGAACAAAAATCCACCGCGTTTGAGGTTTCCGGATTTTTCACATTGCGGCAGGACGACGTTTTCGCCATGCTCTGCCTGCAAAATTTTCAAAACCGGCCATCTCATATGGATCAGCTGCATTTGGATGTCTGGAAAGGCGACGTCAATATTTTCTGCGACAGCGGAACTTATTCCTATGCCAGCGAACTGGGGACACAGTTGTCCGCAACCTACGGACATAACACGGCCTATGCAGGTGTGGAACAGATGAACAAACACGGCGCTTTCATGGTGAACGACTGGACGAAGCGAACCGATGTTACCGCTTCCAAAACCACATTTTCCGGCCGGTTTGTTTCTCAAAACGGTTATGCGCACCGGCGATCTGTCTATTTGGACACTAACAGTATTTCTGTAACCGACACGATTGAAAACGCACAGACAGCCGAAATTTTGTGGCACACGCCGCTGGACTGCGAGATAGAAGGGTCGCTTGTGCGTTTGAAAAATACCGACGGCGAAGTGCTGGCGCAGCTCGTTTGCGGGGAAAACCAGGCAATCAGTTTGGAAAAAGCGAAACGCAGCCTTTATTATTTAAAAACGGAGGAAATCAACTGCATTCGGGTGACCGCCCCTGCCGGCAAATCGGTGATAACGATTAGATTTTAAAGGTTATACAAAATATTTAAGAAACAAGAAGGAGGCCTTATCATGATTTGTTTTATAGGTCCTGTTGCAAACGCAGGCGGACCGGCGATTAAAAATAAATTGCTAGTCGAATATCTGCAAAAACATACCGATGTAAAACTGATTAATACCTATAATCAATCCGTCTGGAACAGAATAAAGTCGATTTTATTGCTGATATTCACACCGAGCAAACAAATTATTATTGGTGTTTCTCATAAAGGCCGAAAAATC
This sequence comes from uncultured Clostridia bacterium, assembly GCA_946493765.1. Classification (GTDB taxonomy): domain Bacteria; phylum Bacillota; class Clostridia; order Oscillospirales; family Acutalibacteraceae; genus RUG11462. The sequence goes on from CAMMAZ010000001.1 coordinate 14,715, forward strand.
ATGTATCCAATACTGCGGATCAAAAAATGCTTTTCAAAAAGATTAAAGTTTTCTTGTATTATTATAGCGGGGAGTTTTATCAATAAGTTAAAGCAGGGAGATAAAGGATTAAAAAAGACATTGTTTCTCGCAGATTTGGTAACGGTTGAAACGCAAACGCTGAAAAAAGAAATGAACGCACTGGGGTTTGAAAATGCTTATTATCTACCAAATTATAAGGTATTAACCGGTTTAACGAACGATCAAAAACATGATTATTCCACCGAAGCCCTGCGTTTTGTGTATATGTCCAGTTTGCGAAACGTCAAGGGACTGCGCACGATGATAGAGGCCTTTTCCAATCTGTTGGAAAAACATCCTGCGGCAATTTTAGATATTTATGGACCGATCAAAAATGATTTTGACCTTTCTGTTTTAGATGGAATCAAGGAAAATAAAAGCATCAATTATCGCGGTGTTATCGAGAATAAAGACGTTGTAGAGAAATTAAGTCAATATGACGTGTTTGTGTTTCCGTCGGAATGCAAGACAGAAGGCTTTCCGGCGGTTCTGGTGGATGCACAGGCGGCGGGGCTTCCGGTGATTGCAAGCGACATTCAATTCAATTGTGAAATCATTGCGGATCGCAAAAACGGGTTTATTTTTAAGGCAGGCGACGTGGAAGCGTTGACCGACTGTTTCCTGCTATGTTTTAACAATGCGGAAAAAATGATGGAAATGGCAGAATGCAACCGCGAAAATGTAAAAATATACGACCGGGATACAGTGGTTCAGAAATACATCGAAGCTTTAAAAAAACATGGGTGGAAAATATGAAAAAGGCGCTGGTTTTTTATTTATATGGCTGCCGGAATGCCGGAGACATGGCGATTTGCCTTGGTTTGATCGAAGTGTTGAAAAAACAGAATTATGATGTCACTTTTGTTTCGCGCTTCGGCGACGCAGAGCCGGAATATATCAGAAGCTGCGAATACATTCACAGTTATTATCCACAAGTCAATGTAAAACCGGGTATATTTAAATTTGACAGAGAAGGCTCTGTATCTCAAAAATTGTTGTCTTACATGCACGGACTATGCAAGGTCGTGAATCCGGTAAAAGATAAACGCATAAAAGAACTGATTGCAAAAAGTGATGTCGTTTTTTTTAACGGCGGCAATCTTCTCCGCGCGGATAAATGGGCTGATTATCTCCGGCTTTGTGCATTGTTTTATCCGATCAACATGGCATATAAGGCAAAGAAAAATATTATCTGTATGCCGCAATCGACGGCCCAAATCAATAAAATCGGACATTTTTTATTGAACCGCTATTTGAAAAAATTTGATCAGATTTATATCCGAGAAAGCGATTCTTATCAGAAGATCTCGGACACTTTCCCGCATATTCGTTTTAAAAAATCAACCGATCTGGCTTTTTTTATTAGGGACAACGATCATGCCGCTGTTTGTTTTAGGCAAAAATATCCGGATCTTATCAACAAGAAGAAATCGAATGTTGCCTTGATTTTGCGCCACAGTGGGATCGGGGACATCGGTCTGCTGCCCGAAGAACGCAGAAGGGTTCTCATGAAGGTGCTGCGCCGTTTTATTGTCGATCATCCGGAAAACGCTTATCGGATCGTTGTGCAGACCGAAAAGGATCGGGCAGTTTCATCTGCGTTTATTGGCATGTTGCCCAAAGAAACGGATGTTAAACTGGTCGAAGAACACGATGCGTTTTTGCTGCGAGAATTGTATAAGCAAATGCAGTTTACCGTGAGTATGCGTTTGCATGCCTGCATTTTGTCATTGTCCGCGTTAACGCCGGTTATCGGCATATTCGATCATGCGTGGGGTCTGAAAAACAGCGGTATATTGAGCGATTTTGCAATGCCCTTTGTTTTTCCCCAAAACACCGACTGCGTGGATATAAACGATTTGGTGCGGCAGCTGCCGGCAAGTGAAATGATCGATGCGAAAATCAAAAAATATGCGGATGCATTATTAAATTTGGAAGAGGATATTGAGCATGAAAAATAAAGTAGCGATTGTTATACCGCATTTTGGAAACGGCGGGGCGGAACATATGACCTCACAGTTGATTTGCGCCTTAAACCAGGAGGCATTTGCAATCAAAGTGTTTTGTATATTCGGCGATTATCAGGGGAATGCGCTTGAAAACCGCATCAAGGAAGCCGGAATCGATATTGTTTACCTGAAAAAAGGCGTCGGTTTTTCTCCCAAAGCCGTTTTGAACATGTGGAAACAGCTGCGCGCTTTCAAACCCGACGTTGTGCATACCCATTTATCTGCCTGCGTCTACTGTGCGCCGTGGGTTTTGTTTCACAAAGCTAAAATGGTGCACACCATCCACAACATTCCTCAAAAAGAGGGAAATAAAGTTCGCAGGACATTGATGCGTTTCATGTATAAAATCAAAAAGGCGGTGCCGGTCGCCATTTCCGACACCAATCACGATCTGGTGTGTGCGGAATATCATCTGAAACCGGAAGCGGTGCAGACGATCTATAACCCGGTCCAATGTGAAAAGTTTTATAGATCTGATACACATGGGGAAACTGTAGAACTGATCACCGTTGGGCGGTTGTCTGCGCAAAAAAATCAGAAACTGCTGATCGATGCGTTTGGCACTGTCGCGCAAAAGCGGGAAGACGTTCGTTTAACAATTGTTGGAACAGGTGAGCTTGAGCAGCAACTGAAAGCGCAGGCGCAAACGCTGGGGTTAGCGGCAAAAATCCGATTCACGGGCGTGGTGGAAAACCCGCAGGATTATCTGGCGACTGCCGACATCTTTGTGCTTTCCTCCAACTATGAGGGGCTGCCCCTGGCCGTGCTGGAAGCGATGGCGGCGGGGCTGCCGATCGTTTCCACCGACGTGGGCGGGGTGAAGGACATTGTTACCGATAATGGTATTTTGGTGCCGCCCGGCGATCAAAACGCTTTAGCAAAAGCTTTATCACAGTTGATTGAAGATTCCGCGCTTCGTGAACGGTTGGGAACAAAATCTTTAGAATATGCGCAAAATTATGCGCTGCCCACAATTGCACGAAAATACATGGAATTATATCAAAAGATTTGATCCGTAAACCGGGAAAACATCTTGTCTGATTTAATTTTTGTGAAAATATCACAGGATTTTGATCATTTTTTTGTTGCAAATTCAGTCTTTTTATTTTATAATAAAAGTTGTTGTAGTTTACATGAATTTAATGTAAAAACCTGCATAAAAACAGGGTAAAATGGTGATTTTTTGAGTAAATTTGCAAACGATTTTTTTCGGTATGGCGCCAAAAGAGGGAAATGGGCGATGTTTTGCAGCGTGCTGACCAATTACACGATTCGTTTTTTGTGGGTCATGCGGCTTGCAGAAACCAGACCGTTTGGAAAATTCTTTAAACTGGTGCGATTTCGTATGAACCGGAAATACGGTTTGAATATTTCCGGCAAAAACATCGGTGCGGGACTGTATCTCGGACATGCGCACAATATTGACGTGAACCCAAGCGCAGTTTTGGGAAAAAACTGCAATCTTTCCAAAGGTGTGACGATCGGGCAGGAAAACAGAGGCGCCCGCAAAGGAGCGCCGAGCTTGGGCGATTGTGTTTGGGTCGGCACAAATGCCGTGATCGTCGGAAAAATCACCATTGGCGACGATGTGCTCATCGCACCGAATACATATGTAAACTGCAATGTTCCGTCGCATTCGATCGTTCTGGGCAATCCCTGCCGGGTCATTTCCCGGGCAAACGCAACGGCGTGTTATATTGAAAATAAAGTTTAACTGCAAATTCTTTCCATTATTCATATTGTGAAAGGAAATAAGAATGAGTTTTACAACTGTATGTTTTACAGGCATCTTTTACTGGGTTATTGCTCACATTATATTATCATTAACCAGAAATGATAAAATTACAATAAAGATAAACAGTTGCTCAAAATGTTCATTTTATCGTTTTCAGCTTGTTTTGGCGTTTATCATTTTATGTGTGTTTTCAACATTTCGGTTGGTGACAAGTGATGGTACCGGTGGAACAGACGCTTATACTTATATCTTGAATTTTCTATCTGTTACGCCGCAGGAATTTTTTAAGTCGATTACTTTAGATAATATATTTCATAAAACTACCTTTGAACCTTTATATACATTATTAGCCTTGGCGGTCAGGCAGATAACGAGCGATTATCATGTTTTTTTTGCTGTGGCATATGGTTTTATTTCGTTTTCAATCATTTTATGTCTGAAAACTTTTATTGTTAAAAATCAGAATGGATATATTCCATTATTATATTTCATTTATTTACTGCTTATTACATTCAATATTTTAAGAACAGGACTTGCTGTTTCATGGGTCTTGCTTGCCATTGTCAAGCTGAGCAAAAATAAAAATTTATCTGCCGTTTTATGCGTTGCGATTGGAATTCTGTTCCATTATTCAACGGTTGTGTTTCTGTTGTTTCTTTTTTTGTATTTTATTTTTAGAAAAAATATATGGGAACATATTTTTATCAAGACAATCGTGTGTTTGGCTGCATGTTATTTTTTGTCTATGATTTCCAGATCGTTTATTGCGGAAACCTCATACTCAGGTTATTTGAGAGATTTTGACGAAGTTTCAATTTGGGGTAGATTGCCTATTGTTCTATTATGGCTTTGTGTGTTACTGTTGCATAAGCAGCTCAAAGAAAAATTACAGGGAAACACTCTTTTGATATTGTGCTGTATGTTCGACTTCGTTGCGCTTCCTTTTAATTTTATAAGCTTTTGGCGCATGCAGTATTATTTTTTGATTCCTAGATTATTTATGTGGAATGAATTGGTCGACATAGTGGATCAGCAATATTTAAAAAATGATGTTACACGCGTTATTTTCAAAATTTTGGTTTATGCTTTATTTTTTTCGTGGTTTATATTTAGACTTTATCGGTCAGATGGATCCAATTTGGTTCCGTATCAATTTTCGTTTTAAAAGATGAATCTGAAAGGGGATTTTATGGCAGATAAAAAATTATATAACAGTCCTTCTTTTGATTCGTTGTTATTATCTTTTGTAAAGGTTTTCACCATCGGCGTCGGCATTGTGTCGACCATGATTCTGTCCAAATTTTTGTCTTTGTCTCAGATCGGTACATATTCGCAGGGAAATCTACTGATTTCTTCCGTCACTTCTGTTACCGTTTTAGGATTGGTCGATGCAGGCAATTTTTTTTATAACCGTTCAAGAGATAAGGCGGAGCGCGGGAAATACATCAACACCATTTTCGGCATTGAACTGCTCGTCGGCATTGTGACCGCGATCGTGATGCTCGCCTGCACGGCGCCGATCACCGCCTACTTTGAAAATCCGGAGCTTGCCGGCATTATTGTTTATATTGTGCTGCGGCCGATGATCAGCAACATGACGACGACTTTGCAGGTGCTGCAGGTGGCGATCGGTCGCGCGAAGAGCATCGCCGTGCGCAACGCCATCATGTCGGTGTTTAAACTTACCGTTGTTTCCATCACGGCGTTTGTGACGCAAAACATCATCACGATCTTTGCTTCCTATCTTGTGATGGACATTTTGATGCTTTTGTGGTTTGCCTTTAATTATTTCAAAGAAGAGCAACTGATCAATCCGCTGAAAATCAGCAGGAATCTGATCCGGCCGATCCTTGCATTCAGCGTTCCGATGGGCGTTTATGTCATGACAAATTCGCTTGCCCGCGATCTGGACAAGTATGTGATCGGCTGGTTTGAGTCCACAGAACGGCTCGCGATTTATTCCAACTGCGCCACGCTGCTGCCTTTCGATATTGTGTCTTCCGCTTTTTTGACCATCATGATCCCGATGATGACGCGGTTTATTGCCAATAAGCAGTATGAACAAGGAAGACAGTTGTTCCAATGCTATCTTCGGATCGGTTATTTATCCACCTTTGTTTTTACCGTGGCGGCGATTATCTGTTCCAGAGAAATGATTCTGGTGCTTTATTCTGCGGAATATCTGCCGGGACAGAATGTGTTCATTCTTTACACCATCGTCGACATGTTAAAATTTGCAAATTTATCGCTTGTGCTCAGCGCAAAAGGGAGAACCAAAACGCTGATGTGCATATCCTTAGCGTCTTTAGGGCTCAACCTTGTGCTCAATATTTTGTTTTATTGGGCGTTCGGGTTCACAGGACCTGCGATCGCCACCGTGCTGATCACGCTGCTGTCAAGTGTTGTTCTTTGCTCGATCAGCGCCGGTATTTTGCATACCAAGATCGTAAAACTTTTGAACTTTAAGGAAATCGGCATTTTTATTTTGGAATTGGCTGTTTTCGGCGCAGGCGCATATGCGCTGCAATCAGTTTTAGATAGGGCGGGCTGGAGCCCTTATCTGATTTTGGTATTGGTCGGCGGCGCGTTCTGCGGCATTCTGTTTCTGATCAATTTCAGAAAAATAAAGTCGCTGTTCCGCGAGATCGATCAAATCGGAAAAAAGAATGATGAAATGAGGATGGAAGAAAACAATGGTTAATGTGATCGGACTGGGTTATATCGGGCTTCCGACTGCGCTGATGCTGGCGTCGCACGGTCTGGAGGTTGTCGGAACGGACTACAAAAAAGAGCTTGTGGACACCCTGCGGGCAGGCGAGACCACCTTTGATGAGGCAGGTCTGGACGAACTGTTCAAACAGGCGGTGGAAGCCGGTATTCGGTTTTCGACCGAATATATGCGCACCGATATGTATATCGTTTCGGTGCCGACGCCTTATGACAAGGCTTCTAAAAAAATCGATCCGCATTTTGTGGTCGATGCGGTGAAAGCGGTGTTGACAGTCTGTCAAAAGGGTGCTATCGTGGTGATCGAATCGACCATATCACCCGGAACGATCGATCGGTTTGTGCGGCCGGTGATCGAAAACAGCGGTTTTCACATTGGAGAAGATATTCATCTTGTGCATGCGCCGGAACGCATTATTCCGGGAAATATGATCTATGAATTAAAACACAACGCCCGGACCATCGGCGCCGACAGTCCCGAAATCGGGGAAAAGGTCAAAGATGTCTATGCTTCTTTCTGCGAAGGCGATATTGTCGTGACCGACATCCGCACGGCCGAAATGACCAAGGTGGTTGAAAACACCTTCCGCGATATCAATATCGCGTTTGCCAACGAACTGGCAAAAATCTGCCGCAGCGACAACATGGATGTTTATGAGATCATCCGCATTGCAAACAAACATCCGCGCGTTAATATTCTTTCGCCGGGTCCCGGTGTGGGCGGACACTGCATTTCTGTTGATCCGTGGTTTTTGGTCGGCGATTATCCCGGACTTGCCAATCTCATTCGCACCGCCCGGCAGATCAATGATTCCATGCCGGAATTTGTGCTGGGACGCATTGCGGATATTATGGAGGAAAACGGTATTTCCGACGCTACTAAGGTCGGCTTATATGGACTCACCTACAAGGAAAATGTTGACGACACGCGCGAAAGTCCCACCTTGCAGCTGCTCGATTGCATGAAACGGCATTTAGCGAGCGGGATCAAGGTCTATGATCCGTTTATCAGCCGGGATATAGTCGCCAATCAATATCATGATCTGGATGCTTTTTTGCAGGACGTCGACATGGTGGTGATTATGGTCGGACACAATGAAATCAGAGAAAACTTAGATAAACTTGTAGACAAGGTCGTTTTGGATACGCGGAATATCTGCAAAGAAGGGGACGTGTATCATCTATGAAAACGATTCTGATCGTTTTCGGCACACGACCGGAAGCTATCAAAATGTGCCCGCTTGTGAAAGAATTTAAGGCGCGCAAAAACGTGAAAACAGTCGTTTGCGTTACCGGTCAGCACCGGCAGATGCTGGATCAGGTCCTGCATGCCTTTCATGTCAAGCCGGATTTTGATTTGTCTGTCATGCAGAGCAATCAGACGCTGTTCGAGGTGACCGAAAAGGTGCTGCACGGCATCAAACAGGTGCTCAGTGAAGTCAAACCCGACGTTGTGCTGGTGCATGGGGACACGACAACCACCTTTGCAGCGGCGCTTGCCTGTTTTTACATGCGCATTCCTGTGGGTCATGTGGAAGCCGGCCTACGCACCCACAATATTTATTCGCCCTATCCGGAAGAATTCAACCGGCAGGCCGTTTCCATTGTTGCAAAATACAATTTTGCCCCGACCGAACAGGCAAAGCAAAATTTAATTGCCGAGGGAAAAGATGAAAATAGCATTTATGTGACCGGGAACACCGCCATTGATGCATTGCGGACAACCGTTAAGAAAAATTACACCCACGAATATCTGGATTGGGCAAAAGACGCACGACTGATCCTGATAACTGCACACCGGCGTGAAAATCTGGGTGAACCGATGTGCAATATGTTCCGGGCAATCAAACGTATTATCGACGAATACGACGATGTGAAAGCGATTTATCCGATCCATTTGAATCCGGTTATCCGTAAAACGGCCAATATGATCTTCGGCAACGATGAAAAGATCAAACTTGTAGAGCCGTTGGATGTGTTGGACTTTCATAATTTCCTGGATCGCTGTTATCTTGTTTTAACAGATTCCGGCGGCATTCAGGAGGAAGCGCCGAGCCTCGGAAAACCCGTTCTTGTCATGCGGGACACGACGGAACGGCCGGAAGGGATCGCGTCGGGGACGCTGCGTCTTGTCGGTGTAAAAGAAGATGTGATTTATGAAAATTTCAAATTGCTGCTCGACGACAAAAAGACCTATCAGCAAATGAGCCGCGCCTCCAATCCCTATGGAGACGGACTTGCATCCAAACGTATTGCCGATGTGCTTTGCGGCGGGTAATTTGTTTTCCGTTGAACTTAAATTTGAAAGTTGATCTATGAAAGGGGACCGGCATGACCGCAAAGCAATATTTGATTCACTGCGTTTCCTGCGCACTGCACGGACGCAAAGCCATATTGTCGGATGACATAAGACTGGACTCATTTTATGCGCTTTGTGAAAAACATCATGTCGCACCGATGGTGTATGACGCGCTGGAAGGAGTCGCCTCTGCAGCGCAGCTGCACCCTTTTGAACAAAGCCGCAATAAAGCGATCGCCCGAACAGCCATTCAGCAAAATGAAAGTGCATTGTTATCCGGAATTTTTCAAACACAGGGAATCAAGGCCGTTCATTTTAAAGGGGATAACATTTCCCGGCTTTATCCTTCGCCGGAGATGCGTGTTTCCTCCGATATCGATTTTCTGATCGATGCAAAACAAAGAGACAATGTGAAAGCTGTTATGGAACAGCAGGGTTACCAAACGATGCATTTTAAGGATTCGGATGTTGATGTTTATTATAAGCTGCCGGTTCTGAATGTGGAAATACATACCTGTTTGTTTGAAGATCATGGCTTTAACGGTTATTTTGACGATTATTTGAAACGCGCGGTCATGTGTGGCGAAGGTTTTCGTTTTTCACAAGCCGATTTCTATATTTATGCTGTGGCGCATTTTTATAAACACTATAACGCTTCGGGCTGCGGCATCCGTTTTTTGATCGATCATTATTTATTAGGGCGGGCTGTGGCAGATGCAGATCTTCAAGTCAATGACGAACTTGAAAAGATCGGGTTATTGGATTTTAAAATGAAAATGGATACAATCGCCCAAAAATGGTTTGCCGATGTTTATGCACCGGCAGCTATGGATGATTTTGAAGGTTACATTCTTGCAAGCGGCATCTATGGAACGACAGAGGGCAACATCCAAAACAAAAAAGCAAAGCTCACAAAAAAATATGGGAAGCGTTCCGCTGCTTTTATTTATTGCTTGAAAAGACTTTTTCCGACTTACAGGCAGCTGTGCACCCCTTTTCCGGTGTTGCGCCGTTATCCTTTTCTGCTGCCGTTTGTTTGGATATTCCGGTGGGGAAAAGGCCTTACGAAAATAAAGAAAATAGCGCATGAAATCAAACTGCTCTTAAAAAAAGAAAAATATCAGAAAGATATTTAAATAAATTGATTTATATTATTTTTTAAGAAAGGATGTCTTTATGGCAGAGAACCTTGAAGTGCGGGACGCCGCTTCTGTCGTTTTGGAACCTGCTGCACCCGCTTCGGTTACATATCAACCCGAATATACCGTTGAAACGATCGATGTTGTAGATGCGATCTCCCTCTATTCGATCACAAAACGGCTTTTCGACCTTGTTGTTTCCTTTTTGGGTATCATTGTGAGCCTGATCCCGCTGTTGTTCATTGCGGTGGCTGTGAAGCTGGATTCCGAAGGACCAGTGATCTACAAACAGGAACGACTGGGAAAGGGCGGTAAACCCTTTATGATGCTAAAAGTCCGCTCCATGAAAGTAAATGCGGAGGAAAACGGATGTCAGTGGGCTGCGGTCGACGACGACAGGGTCACGCGCGTGGGGAAATTCCTGCGAAAAACCAGGATGGACGAGCTGCCGCAGTTTTTTAATATTTTTGTAGGGCAGATGAGTTTTGTCGGTCCCCGGCCGGAACGGAAGGTTTTTTATGATCTGTTTGAAGGATACATCCACGGATTTCATCAACGACTGCTGGTGAAACCGGGATTGACAGGTTGGGCGCAAATCAACGGCGGCTATGATTTGAAGCCGGAAGAAAAAATTTTATTGGATATTGAGTACATAAAGAAGCGTTCGATTTTATTTGATTTGAAATGTCTTCTGTTGACCGTCAAGGTCTTTTTTACCCACGACGGCGCAAGATAGGAATCATATTTTCTATTTAACTTTTGTTGCAGGAGAAAAATAACATTGACTCCCGACAGAAAAATTAGTATAATACCAATACATATAGCATTAGGAGAAATCAATATGGAAATCGATATTTTCAGTCTTATAAAATCCGTCCTGAAAAGATGGTACCTCGTTTTGCTCAGCGCTCTTTTAGGGGCAGGCATTTTATTTGTTTACAGTTATTTTTTCGTTACGCCCATGTATACCTCTTCTGCATCGCTGTATATCAGTATGACGACGGTATCGGACGGCATTGAAAAACAAACTTCAAACGATATAGCGGCCGCGCAGAGAATTGCAATGTCTTATGCTGAGATTTTTCAAAGTTCTTCTGTTTCCGAAGCCGTTGCGGATCAAATGAACAATCAATATTCTGCAAGACAGATCCAAAACAGTATGAGCGTCGAGGTGCCGGAAGACACGCAGCTCATCATGGTTTCCGTTTCGACCTCGAATGCAAAAACCTCTCAGACCATCGCAAGTTTGATTGTCAGCGAAGGAATTGCCAAAGTACAGGAAGTTTCTGTTTCAGACAGTATCACTGTCATGGACGAAGCGGATCTGCCGACGGCTCCGTCTTCTCCGAACGTAAAACTCAACACGGTTTTGGGCTTTCTCGCCGGTTTATTGGTGTGTGTTGTTGTCGTTTGTATTATTGATGTTTATAACACACGTATCAAATCCCCGCAGGACTTTATCGATACCTTTAAAGATATAGCGGTAATTGGTGTTATTCCGAAAATGCAGGAGGATTAACAATGAAAAAAAGAGAAAAGAATAATTCAAATACTATTAATCAAAGCACACCTTTTTTGATTACGGAAGCATATAAAGCTGCCAGAACCAACTTGATGTTTATGATCAATAAGCAGGAACAAAAAAGGGGAGTTGTTTTTACCAGCTATCTGCCGATGGATGGAAAATCGACAACCTGTGTCAACATGGCGATCACCTTTGCGCAAACAGGCGCTAAAATATTGGTGATCGACGCTGACATGCGAAATCCAACGGCACATGAGTTGTTGCAGGTGCAGGCCGGACCGGGGCTGTCCGATAAACTCGGCGGTATTGTGCAAGAAGAGCTTTGTATTTACAGAACATCGGTGGAAAATTTGTTTTTGATGCCAGCCGGAACACAGCCACCTAACCCGACAGAACTGCTGCTGCGGCGCAGTATGGATGAACTTTTGGATACCCTTTCACCTTTGTTTGATTATATTTTTATCGATGCACCGCCGATTGGCCTTGTAACTGACGCGGTCGTTCTGGGATCTAAAACGGATGGGGTCATTTTTGTTGTTAATGGGGAAACGACAAAAAAGGAATATGTCCGTAAAATGCAGAATGACCTGCAGCTTGCTGGTGTCAATCTGATCGGTTGCATTTTAAATTCATTTAACAATGCAAATGTGTTTAGTAAAGCCAAGAGGAATCCTCATTATAAAAATTATTATGGGGTAAATTAATATTCTGTTATTTGTATCGGATATTGTCTTTTATATTTGTATTGGGAAGTTCAAAATGTTATATGTTGATTTTCACGCGCATGTGCTGCCGGGCGCGGATCACGGAAGCGACGGTATTGAAACATCGCTTGCACAATTAAAACAGGCATCTTTGTCAAAGATTGGAACGATCGTTGCAACGCCCCATTTTTATTTACATAAGGATACAATTTCCAATTTTTTAGAACGGCGGGAAACAGCATTTCAAACGCTGCAATCTAAAATGCAGCAGATGAATTTGTCCATTCGGATTGTAAAGGCATGTGAAGTGAATTTGCAGGTTGATCTGTGTGATTTGCGCGATTTGGAATTGCTGTGCATTGAAAAAACGCATTATATGTTGCTGGAACTACCGTTTCATTTGTCATGGACCAATTGGGTATATAACAGTATCCTGCAATTACGAAACAGGGGAATCGAACCTATTTTAGCGCATATCAATCGATATGATCCCAAACAAATGGAACCTTTTTTTGAAATGGGTGTCCTAATGCAGATCAATGCTGAAACTGTTCGTTCATTTAAAATGCGGCACAGAATGCTACAATATTTAAAAAATCAGAAAGTGCATTTTCTGGGCAGCGATGTGCATGGGGGTTCCGGTGAACACTATGAAATGTTTCGCAAGGCAACGCGTATTTATGGCGCGTATATGCAAACATTAACGCAAAATTCTAATGCCATTTTAAAAAATCAAAAACCGGATATATATATATAGACAATATGCGAAAAGCATCTTTGGTGGAGGATTTTTCCAGAGATGCTTTTTGTTATACCAACTGAAAATATAGTGCTTGAGAAACCATGAAAAATGGTGTAAAATAAAGAAAATGTGCAAAAAGGAGAGGCAAACATGGAAAGAGAAGATCGGCTGTTTTTCGCAAAGCTGCATCCAGGCGTTTTGCTAATTTATTTTCTATGTGTCATTGGTTTGACGATGTTTTCTTTTCATCCTCTTTTTTCACTTCTCTCTTTCTTGGGCGGACTTGTTTTTCTGGGCTTTTTGCTTTCCCACCGACAGTGGCTGCGCTATTTTTTCATCGATTTGCTGATGATATTGGTGATCGCGGTCACGAATCCGCTTTTTTCCCATTATGGCGTGACGGTTCTGTTTTATTTGTTTGACAATCCCGTAACGTTGGAATCTGTTTTTTATGGACTGAACATGGCGGTGATGCTCGTGTCCGTGATGGTCTGGTTTACCTGTTTTGGAAAGATTATTGCAGCGGATCAATTTTTGTATTTATGCGGCGGGTCGCTGCCGAAAACTGCTTTAACGCTGACAATGGCCATGAAATTTATTCCGCAGTTTCAAAAGCAGGCGGTCAGAATCGCAAATGCACAAAAAGCACTCGGCGTTTACAATGATTCCTCCAAAAAAGATAAATTGAAAAATCAACTGCGTATTTTTTCGACATTGCTGACCGATGCACTGGAAAATGCCGTGATCACTGCACAGTCCATGCGTTCCAGAGGATTTGGAACGCAAAAACGCAGCAATTATGCCGCTTATCGTTGGCGGCATTCGGATTTTGCGTTTTTGGCAGTTTTTTTATTGGTGTTGTGCGGAATTTTATTTTCTTTGTCATTTCCTGAACTGCATTTTTCCTTTTATCCGACGATTGCAAAATTCCAAGTCACACCGGTTGCCATTGTTGCTTTTTGCTGTTTTGCTGCTGTTGTGTTTCTACCATTTATTATTGAAGTGAAAGGAAATCTCAAATGGAAATTTTTAATGTCAAGGATTTAACTTTCACATATCCAGGCTGTGCATCACCGACACTGAACAAAATTTCTTTCTCTGTTCAAACAGGGGAATTTATCGTCATTTGCGGAGAAACCGGATGTGGAAAGACAACGCTGCTGAAAATGCTTAAGCCCCAGTTGACACCCCGTGGACAGGTGTCAGGATCGGTTGTTTATTGTGGAAAAGCAATCGATGAAAATGAAAAAGTAACTGCCGGATCGATTGGGTTTGTGCAGCAAAATCCGCGTCAACAGATTGTTGCAGATAAGGTTTATAAAGAACTGGCTTTTGGTCTTGAAAACCAAAATACCGATCCCGTGTTAATGAAACGAAAAATTGCGGAAATCGTGAATTGGTTCGGCATCGAATCTTCGTTGCACAAAAGCGTCGATACATTGTCTGGCGGAAGCTGCCAGTTGTTGAATCTCGCCGCCGTGATGGTCCTATCCCCGAAAGTGATTATTTTGGATGAACCCACAGCGGGACTTGATCCAATTGCTGCCGAAAGGCTGATGAGCACTTTACGGCGGCTTAACCGGGAACTGAACATCACCATTATTTTAACAGAGCATCATTTGGATGCTGTTTTAAACGGCGCAGATCGGTTGATGGCAATGGAGAAGGGAGAAATTTTGTGTTTCGACCGGCCCAAGGTGGTCTTTTCTCAATTGCGAAATCACAAGCTGCATCATGTGCTGCCTGCGGCAACACAAATATTTTACGGATTAGAGCAGACCGGAGACAGCCCTATATCGGTCAAGGAAGGGCATGCTTTTATCGCAAATCGATATAAAAATGAAAAAAAATCGATATCTGTGCCACAAACAGATATCCGCAGCATGCCGGTCATTCAAATGAAAAACATTTATTTTCGCTATGAAAAGCATGGTAAGGACATTTTAAAAGGCGCGAACTTGTCGGTCAATGCGGGCGAATGTTTCGCACTGCTTGGTGCAAACGGTTCCGGAAAAAGCACCTTGTTCGGTCTGTTATCTGGTATTTTTAAGCCCTATAGCGGTAAAATCCGTTTGCACGGAAAGGTTGCCTGTTTGTCCCAGTATCCGACAGACTTGTTTGTGCATGATACGGTTTTGGAGGATTTCAAAGAAATTGCGGATCTTTTAAAAGCAGATGATAAAATCCTGGATACATTGATCGATACCTTGCAGATCCGTCATCTTTTATCCCGCCATCCTTTTGATTTAAGCGGTGGAGAACAGCAAAAATGTGCTTTAGTCAAGGTGTTGCTGACCTCTCCGCAAATCTTATTGCTTGACGAACCGACAACCGGTATCGATGCGTTTTCCAAACTTGCATTATCCGATTGGATGCATCGATTACAGGCCGCAGGTATCACGATCGTAATGGCAACGCATGATATCGATTTTGCTGCTGAACATGCCGATCGATGCGGAATGCTTTTTGACGGTGAAATGATCGGGATCGATACCGCAAACCGTTTCTTCTCACAAAACAGGTACTACACAACCAGCGCACATATCATGACCCAGGATCTTTTTGAAAACGCAGTGACAAACAAGGATGTTATCAAGCTTTGTCTGGAAAACGGGGTCAAATCATGAAAAAGAGCTTTTTGAAATATCTGATTTTATTTTTCATGCTGCCGCTAGTCGTGATCGGTGGTTCCTATTTATTCCGGGACAGGCAGTTTGTCTTTTTGTTGGTTTGTGTCACACTCATTTCTTTTCTGCCGTTTTTTTTAAGCTTTGAAAAAAGAAGCCACAGGGAAGAAAAAATTGTGCTGCTGGCAGTAATGGTCGCGTTATCCGTTGTCGGACGTGTTTTGTTTTTCATGCTGCCGAGCTTTAAACCGGTCACTGCTATTGTGATATTGACCGGCATGTATTTAGGCGCCGAAAGCGGTTTTCTGTGCGGCGCGTTATCTGCGCTTTTATCCAACTTTTTTTTCGGACAAGGCGGCTTTACCGTGTTTCAAATGTTGGGATGGGGTATGATCGGCGTTTTTGCAGGTTTGCTTTCGGTGATTTTAAAAAAGAACCGTCCGGTTTTATTGTTGTTTGCGGCGTTTTCGGGATTTTTGTATTCCATGATCGTCGACTTGTGGACGGTGATCTCCATTGATAATTCGTTGAATCTTGCGCGATATTTGACCTTACTTGCCGCTGCTTTGCCCACCACAATCATCTATGTCATATCTAATGTGCTGTTTATGTTGGCGCTTGCCGGACCAATCGGCAGGAAACTGAACCGTGTGATCGAAAAATATGAGATTTAAGGGGGAATTTTTCCTTTGAAACTGATGCATCTGTCGGATCTGCATATTGGTAAAAAGATCTATGCTTTTTCCATGCTGCCCGATCAGGAATATATTTTAAAACAAATTGTGCAGATCGCAAAGGAGCAAAAGGTCGAAGGTGTGATCATTGCCGGGGACATCTACGATAAACCGGTGCCGCCCGCAGAAGCTGTCTCGCTGTATGACTGGTTTTTGACCGCACTGGCGCAGCTTTCAATTCCGGTTTTCGCAATCAGCGGTAACCATGATTCCGCCGAGCGAACAGCTTTTGCAGCCGGTTTGCTCAAAAGCCGCGGCATTTATATGTCGCCGGTATTTTCTGGTGATATTCAGCCGGTTCGGCTAAAAGATGCCTATGGCGAACTATTTGTTTATTTGCTGCCGTTTATCAAACCTGTGCATATTAAAAAAGAATATGAACAGACGGATTTCGATTCCTACACCGCGGCTTTTTCCTTTTTGATGCAGCAATGGAAGATCGACTGCACGAAACGCAACATTTTGGTTGCGCATCAGTTTATCACAGGCGCTAAAAAATGTGATTCCGAAGAGCTTTCCATCGGCGGACTGGATCAAATTGACGCAGATGTTTTCAAAGATTTTGATTATGTGGCGTTGGGGCATCTGCACAGTCCGCAGAATATCGGCGGCAGCACCATGCGGTATTGCGGAACACCGCTTAAATATTCCTTTTCCGAATGGCGGCACCAAAAATCGGTGACGATCGTCGAACTTCAGGATAAGGGCAACCTGACGGTAGATACCATTCCGCTTGATCCCATGCGGGATATGCGTGAGATCAAAGGTCCTTTTGCAAAGATCACCAGTTTGGATAATATCTGCAAAACGGATGACTATATCAAGGTCATTTTAACAGATGAAAACGACATTATCGACGCAGCTGCCAAGCTAAAAGCGATTTATCCGAATTTGATGTGTTTGGAATACCAAAACAGCAGAACCGCTGCCAACGCATCTTTCACTGCGGTTGCCGACCTGCGGCAAAAATCCAATTTTGAGTTGTTTTCCGCATTTTTTGAACAGCAGAACAACATGCCGCTGTCACAACCGCAAACGGCGTATATCAAAGAAAAAATGGAAACGGTATGGGGGGAGGACGCGCAATGAAACCGGTCGATTTGATTATCAGCGCGTTCGGCCCTTATGCCGGACGTGTGGAAATTCCGATGCATCGGTTAGGCAACAGCGGATTATATTTGATTACGGGAGAAACCGGCGCCGGGAAAACGACAATTTTCGACGCGATTACTTTTGCACTCTATGGCGCTGCCAGCGGCAGCAGCCGGGAACCGGCCATGCTGCGCAGCAAATATGCCGACAGCAGCACCAAAACTTTTGTGCATCTTTCTTTTTTGTATCACGGCGAGCTTTATAAAATCGAACGCAATCCGGAATATGAACGGCCCAAGAAGGCAGGAGAAGGCCTCACCAAAGAAAAAGCGAACGCCGTGCTGTATTACCCGGACGGCCGAATCGAAACCGGCGCCAATGCGGTCACAAAAGCAGTTGAATCTTTGATCGGTTTGGATAAAAATCAGTTTTGTCAGATTGCAATGCTGGCACAGGGAGATTTTTTAAAGCTGCTGCTTGCCGGAACCGAAGAAAGAGGCCGCATTTTCCGAAAAATATTTAACACAGCTCCTTTTTCCAAGCTGCAGGATGCGCTGAAAGCCGATTATTTGCATCAAAGCGCAGCTTATGCGGATGACAAAAAAAGTATTGTGCAGTATGTAAACGGTATTTTATGTCCGCAGGAGAGACCTGTGTCTGTTCAGTTGGCACAGATCAAGGAAGAAACGGATGTCGTTCTGATCGACGAAATCCTCCAACTGTTGCAGCGGTTGATTGATGAAGATGCAAATCTTGAAACAGAAAATCAAAAACAGTTGCAAAATGTTGATAAGGCCATTTCAAACAATCAGCTGACCATCGGTAAAGCCGAAGAACAGGCAAAAAACGAAAAAAACGCTAAGGAAATACAAAAGCAGTTGGACGCGCTCTCTGTGAAACTGCAAAAGGAGAAACAGGCTTTTGAAGTGCAGCAGGCAGCTTTTTCAAAAACAGAAAAAATGGCCGCGCAGATCGAACTGTTAAAAGAAAAAACCAAAGTTTATGACCAGTATGAAGCGTTATGCGCGCAAAAGGCGGAATCCGAAAAGATTTTTCTTGCCAAACAGGAAAACGGCAAACAAATCCTTTCTGCGCTGCAAATGCTTGAGCAGCAACGGGAGGAAAACGAACAAAATCTGCAAAAACTCAAAAGCATCGATTTGATGAAAGAAAAATGCGAGCATGAGATCGCTATGCTTCGACAAAAAGGCAACGACTGTGC
This sequence comes from uncultured Clostridia bacterium, assembly GCA_946493765.1. Lineage (GTDB taxonomy): Bacteria > Bacillota > Clostridia > Oscillospirales > Acutalibacteraceae > RUG11462. The sequence continues at coordinate 33,330 of CAMMAZ010000001.1, forward strand.
GCGGTATAATCAATTATTGTCAGATTTAAAAACCGCGCAGACACAGCAAAAAACCGCACAGAGCGCCTACTTATCTGCCAGTGAACGGCAGCGCGAAATCACGGATGCCTATCAGTCTGCCGAAAAACAGTTTTTGGATTCACAGGCAGGAATCTTGGCAAAATCCTTAAAAGACGGAGAAAAATGTCCGGTTTGCGGTGCAGTGCATCATCCGGAACCCGCAAAACTGGCAGGCTCTTTTGTCGATGCAAAACAGCTGGAACAATTGAAACTGCAAAAAGAATCTGCCGATCAGACAGCAATCAAGCACAGCAGGGAAGCGGCAACTATTAACAGTCGGGTCGAAACGCTGCAAAATCATTTAAAAACAATGCTCGATAATTTAAAACAAAATTATCCGGCGGATGAAAACCTGGAAAAAACGCTGCAGAATCCTGCCTTCATAACAGCAGCGCTAACCAATAAACAACAATTGTTGGAAAAAATCGAGCGAAACATAAAAAAGAAAAAAGAAATTGAGTCGCAAGCCCCGCTGCTTACCAAAAAGGCGGAAGACATGCGCGCAAAACTGCAAACGCTGCAAACTGAAAATGCAGCACTAAAAGCCCAACAGAACAGTTTAGCAGCACAAATCGAATCATTGCAAAAATCGCTGGAATTTGAAAGTTTGCAGGCTCTAAAAGCGCAAATGCAGCAGTTGATCGATCAAAAGGAAAAAATACAGGCAGCGTATCAGACCGCCAAAACTGCACTGGAGACAACGCAGCAGCAGGTTATTCGTTTGGAATCAACACTTTCCACGCTGCAAAAACAAATCAATGAGAATGAATTGCCGGATTTGCAGCAGCTATATGCGCTGCAAAGTCAATTGCAGCAGGAAAAGGCGGGTTTGCAGGCGCAAAAAAACGAGTTGTATGCCAGACTGCAAACCAATCGCGGTATTTTTTCCAAAATCACTGCGCGGCATAAACAAATGCAGGAAACAGAAGCTAGGCTCACAATGATCGGCGCACTATCCAAAACTGCAAACGGCAATCTGTCGGGAAAAGAACGCATCACCTTTGAAACCTATGTGCAAATGACCTATTTCGACCAGATCATTCAAAAGGCGAATCTGCGTTTTTCGGCAATGTCCGGCGGACAATATGAATTGATCCGAAAGGCCGACGCGGAAAATCTGCGTTCACAAAGCGGTCTGGATCTGGATGTGATCGATCATTACAACGGGACGATACGCAGCGTCAGGACGCTCTCAGGCGGGGAATCCTTTAAAGCGTCGTTATCTTTGGCGCTCGGCATGTCGGACGTGATCCAATCCATGGCGGGCGGCGTGCAGCTGGATGCTATGTTTGTCGATGAAGGGTTCGGCTCTCTGGACGATGAGTCGCTGGAATATGCGATCCGCATTTTAAATGATTTAACGGGATCTGATCGAATTGTGGGCATTATATCACATGTGACCGAATTGAAAAACCGCATTGATAAAAAGATCATTGTCAGGAAAGATAAGATCGGGAAAAGTCAAGTGGAAATCGAAGTTTAAAAGGAAGGGCAAAAACGCATGGATCATCAGGAAAAACAAAACCGCATAGAATATCTGGTCCGGTTTTTAAATCAGTGCTGCGATGAATATTACAATCAGAACAATCCCTCCATATCCGACGCGGAATACGACCGGCTTTTTGATGAGTTGGAGGCGCTTGAAAAACAAACGGGGATTCGTTTTCCCGATTCGCCCACACAGCGTCCCGGCTATGAGGTGATGAGTGAACTGAAAAAGGTGCGGCATACTATCCCGTTGCTGAGCCTTGCCAAAACAAAAGACGTGAAAGATATCTATGACATGGCGCAGCAAAGCGACGGATATCTTGGACTGAAGCTGGATGGCCTGACCGTTAAAATCATTTATGAAAACGGAAAAATCAGAGAAGCCTCCACCAGAGGCGACGGCAGTGTAGGTGAAGACATCACGCACAACGCCAGATTTTTTCAACATCTGCCGCAGTATATTCCATTGCAGGAACAGGTGGTCGTCAGCGGGGAAGCGTTTATTGATATTGCAAATTTTGAACGCATCAATGAAGACATTGAAAACGATGAGGACAAATATTCCACACCGCGCAATCTTGCATCCGGTTCCGTTCGCCAGTTGGATTCCAAAATCTGCAGCCGCAGGCGAGTTCGGTTTATGCCGTTTAATGTGCTCGGCGGCATGGATGATCTTGTTTTAAAAAGCGAAAAACTAAAACAATTGTGGAGTTTCGGGTTTGAACAACTGCCGATCGCCTTTGTCACAAAAGCGGATACAGAAGACTCTATCACAGAAAAGATCCATAAACTCAAAAATATCGCAACGAAAAACGATCTTCCCATCGATGGGATCGTTTTCACCTATGACAACATCGAATTCAGCAAACAGCAGGGAAAAACCTCGCATCATTTTAAAGACGGCATCGCCTACAAATTCGGCGACCCGCATTTTGAAACAACGCTGAAATCCATCGATTGGAATATTTCCAGAACCGGGCAGTTAACACCGATTGCGGAATTTGAAGCGGTTGCAATTGATAATACCAATGTGGAAAAAGCTTCTTTGCATAATATGACCTTTATTGAAAATTTAAAGCTGGAACCCGGCGACCAGATTCTGGTTTCAAAGCGCAACATGATTATTCCGCATGTTGAAAAAAATCTATCGGTCAAAACTGATGATTATCAACTGCAATATCCAAAAAATTGTCCTGTTTGTTCTGCACAGACGATTGTCAAAGAAACAGAAAAATCCGGAAAATTAGTGAAAGTGCTTTATTGCGAAAATCCGAATTGTCCCGGAAAAAACATTAAAAAATTCACACATTTTGTCAGCAAACCGGCGATGAACATCGAAGGGCTCAGTGAACAGACGCTTTCCAAATTTATTGCTTTGGGATGGCTGCACGATCTGGCGGATATTTTTAAGCTAGCAGACCATAAAAACGATATTCTGCAAATGGACGGATTCGGCGAAAAATCCTATGCGAACCTGATTGCATCTATAGATCGAGCAAAAACCGTTTCTGTTTCCAGTTTTCTGGTTGCCTTGAATATCCCGTTGATTGGGAAAAACGCCGCCGCCTTGCTCGAATCTGCATTTCATTCGGATATGCATGCGCTAATCAACGCGATCGATGCAGACTTCGATTTCAACGCGATCGACGGATTCGGGGATATGATGGATGCAGAACTGCACAGCTGGTTTGAGAATCCGGATAATCGAAAGGAACTGGAAATGCTGCTGCGCATTGTTTCCTTCCGGCAGCCGGAAACCCAACAGGTCAATGAAAACGGTATGTTTTATCAGAAAACAGTGGTCATTACCGGAACATTTGAACGATTCACGCGTGATGAACTTACCGCGCTGTTAAAAAGTAAGGGCGCGAAAGTGACCGGATCGGTTTCTAAAAAAACTGATTATGTTCTTTGCGGAGAAAATGCCGGCAGCAAGCTTACAAAAGCCAATGCACTGGGCGTTGCTGTAATCAGGGAGCAAGAATTGGATTTGGACGCATAAGATAAAAGCCTGCAATGGTTTTTTAAGTCATCGCAGGCTTTATCTTTATTGCTTCACATTGATTTTTTTCTGTTTTGGCGTGATCCCTTTCACAGCGCGGGTAACGACAATGCTGTCAAAGGTCTTTTTAAAGCGAACAGTCAATCCGTATTTTTTATTGCAGGTTTTGCATTTAAAGATAGCATGGAACGCTTTATCGTGCATTTTGATGGAAGATATTTTGTTCATTGTCGTTTTGCAGGCAGGACAGGACACGATAAATTCCTTTTGATCGATAGCAGGGTCGTTCAAATCGGTGATATAATAGGGTTTAAACAAAAGCCGTTCATAATAATCGGTTTCTTTCACCTTAATGACATGCGCTCCAAATTGTTTTTTCTGATAGGTCAATTTTAAAATCTGTGCGCAAATCATGCTGTCGTCACAGGCACGATGCAGCGAAAACTGATCTGTGTCGATCTCAAAATAGTCCGCAGCCGAAGAAAGTGAGATCTGTTGATTGGAATCGTTGTTGATAAACTGCATGCTGTATTTTTGAAGATCACAATATTTCTGCATAAACGGAATGTCCCGCAACTGAAAAAATGTGATATAATTTTCAAGCAGCACATGCAGATCCGTGTTGCTCCAACTCAAAAAAACACAATCTTTATCGATGCGCCGGCACCAGTCTGCAAAAGTGTTGATCGCCGTTTTAAAATCTTCGGCGTTTTTAAGCTCATCCTCAGTGATATGCGTCAGTTCCCGCACATATTTATTCAGCTTTTTGCTGATGACCGGTTTCACCGGCTGGTGAAACAACTGTGTTTTTTTGAATCTGGCATCCATCGCACAGGCGCCGATCTCAATGATTTCATTTATATATTTACCGTCTTTCGGACTTTTTACACTGTTCCATTCCAAATCAAAGACAATATAATGCACCGGAGTCACCTCTCGAACCATATTACCACAAAAAAGGAAAGGTTACAACTTAATTTTTGATGTTTTTGAAAAAAACACTTGCAATCGGCTGGGTTTTGTGATAATATTGTATCGTTAAAGTAAAAATGGTTCATTATGTGGTGCCATATTTGTAATACTGTTAGAAAGGATGTTAGAAGATGAAACAGGGAATTCATCCGAATTATGATGTTGCCGTTGTGAAATGTGCATGCGGAAATGAATTTGAAACAAGATCTACAAAGAAAGAACTGAAGGTTGATATTTGTTCCAAATGCCATCCGTTCTTTACCGGCAAACAGAAACTGGTTGACACGGGCGGACGTGTAGATCGCTTTAACAAGCGTTTCAATGCCGCAAAATAAAAAGGCAAAAATAAAAATGAACCGCAGCTGTCAACACATGATAGCTGCGGTTTTTACTTTTTTAATCAAAGGCGGTGTTTTGCATGGATGCTTATCAAACGTTAAAGCAAAAAGGAACCAGCGAATATATTGAGAAAAAATCCCGGTTTATCGGCGTTGCCGTTCCGGTGCAGACAGAGCAGCAAGCGCTTTCCTTTTTGCAGGAGGTTAAAAAGCAGTATCCGGATGCGCGGCATCATGTCTATGCCTATATGCTCCGGCAGGACAATAAACAACGCTATTCCGACGACGGCGAGCCGCAGGGGACCGCCGGTCTGCCGGTTCTGGAAATATTAAAAAATCAAAATTTAACCGACTGCGCCATTGTTGTGACCCGCTATTTCGGCGGGACATTGTTAGGCACCGGCGGGTTGGTTCGCGCGTATTCCACTGCTGCCAAAGAAGCGGTGGAGGCTTCCCAGATTGTCACAGCGAGCCGTGCCGCGCTTTGCAGCGTGCAGTGCGACTACCGGCAATACAGTCTTGTGCAGTCCGTTTTGTTGGGCCATGCCGCCGTGCTCACACAAACCGATTTTTTAGATACCGTGCAGATGCGGTTTTATATTCAAACACAAAAGCTAAAAGCCTTAAAAGATCAGTTAACAGAAGCGACAGCCGGCACAGTCACCATTTCGCAGGAAAAAGAAGAATTTATGTTTTTTTAAAAAACATTACGATATTGTTTTTATTCTTTCTAAAAAAGTGTTAAAAAGCAAGGAGAAAAACATCTTTTGTCGAATATATTTATTGAAAGCTTGAAATTCTGCTTGCATTGGAGGTGTTCTGTTGCCTTCTATCAGAGAAATCACGCAAGAAAATGAAAAACGGATTTTGTCGGAATATGCCGTTTTAAGCTGCAACACAAAGGGCCGCGAACGAGAGGAACCGGAATGTTCAGTGCGCACTGCGTTTCAGCGGGATCGTGACCGGATTTTGCATTGCGCGTCCTTTCGGAGATTAAAGCATAAAACACAGGTTTTTATTGCGCCGGAGGGCGACCATTACCGCACGCGGTTAACGCATACCCTGGAGGTTTCGCAAATCGCACGGACGATCGCGCGTGCTTTGCGGTTGAATGAAGATTTAACAGAAGCCATTGCTTTGGGGCACGATCTTGGGCATACGCCGTTCGGGCACGCAGGGGAACGGGCGCTGTCACGTTGCATTGGCGGCGCATTTCACCATTATGAGCAAAGCGTTCGGGTGGTCAAACTGCTTGAGAAAAACGGACAAGGGCTAAATTTGACTTATGAAGTTTGCGACGGCATTTTGTGCCACACAAACGGACAAGCGAAAACGCTGGAAGGCAGAGTCGTTAAGTTTGCGGATAAAATCGCATATATGAACCACGACATCGACGATGCGCAAAAAGCAGGCGTTTTATCCGAAACAGATATCCCGCCGCATCTGCGAGAGGGGTTAGGCGGTTCCAAAAGCGCCAGAATCAACACGATGGTCAATGCGCTGATTGCCGGCAGCGGGGAAGACATTACCATGCCGCCGCAGTATTTGCAGCTGTTTGACGAACTGCACCGTTATTTGTTTAAATCCGTCTATACCAATCCGGTAGCAAAAGGCGAAGAACATAAGGCAGAAGATTTGATCGCAACATTGTTTTCCTATTTTAGCGCACATCCGGAGCTTTTGCCCGCGGAATACCAAACCATCCTGCAAAAGGAGGGCGTCACCCGTGCGGTGCTGGATTATATTGCCGGCATGACGGATCGATATGCCGTGTTTACCTATAATAAACTGTTTATTCCGAAATCATGGAGTATTTATTAAAGATTTAAAGAGGTGAGCTTTTATCAGACTTCCAAATGACTTTATTGCCGAACTGCGGTTTCGCAATCCTGTTGAAGAGGTCATTTCTTCTTATGTCCAGTTAAAGCGCACCGGAAATACATATAAAGGCTTGTGTCCTTTTCATAATGAGAAAACGCCGTCGTTCACCGTTTATCCACAGACTGCGTCTTATTATTGTTTTGGCTGTCAAACCGGCGGCGATGTGATTCATTTTATTAAAAACATTGAAAACCTCGATTATATGGAAGCGGTCAAGCTGTTAGCCGACCGTGCGGGTTTGTCATTGCCCGAAAGCGGTTATGATGATTCGGCGGAAAAGATGCGCCGCCGGATCTATGCGATCAATCGTGAAACGGCAAAATTTTTTCATGCCTGCCTTTTGGACGCCAAAATTGGGCTGAAAGGGCGGCAGTATTTTGCGCAGCGGAAGTTGACGCCTAAAACGATCACCCATTTTGGATTGGGCTATGCGCCCGACAGCTGGAATGCGCTTTGCGATCATCTGCGGAAAATGGGATATTCCAATGCGGAGCTGACACTTGCCAATGTTGCAAACAACGGAAAAAACGGCGGTGTTTACGATCGGTTCAGAAACAAGATCATGTTTCCGATCATCGATGTGCGCGGAAATGTGATTGCCTTTGGCGGTCGGAAATTTCCCGGCGAGGAAGGCGCAAAATATATCAACACCTCCGACACGCCTGTTTATAAAAAAAGTCAGAATATTTATGCATTAAACTTTGCAAAAAATGATGCCTCCGGCACGTTGATCCTTTGCGAGGGATATATGGATGTGATTGCGCTGCATCAGGCGGGATTCACCAATGCCGTTGCGGCACTTGGCACTTCTTTTACCGAAGACCAGGCGCATATACTAACAAAATATGCAAAAGAAATTATTGTGACGATGGATGCGGATGAGGCCGGGCAGAAAGCTACCAGGCGAACGATCGATATTTTGAAAAAAACCGGCGTGCAGGTGCGGGTTTTGCAGATCGAAGGGGGAAAAGACCCCGACGAATTTATCAAAGCGTATGGCGCTGAGAAATTCAAAGCCCTGTTATCCGGCGCTAAAAATGATATTGAATATCAGTTGTTTCGTTTGCAGGGAAAATATGACATCACCACCGATGCCGGAAAGCTGCAATATTTAAATGAAGCGATCGATGTGCTCACCGCTGTCGATTCGATTGCCGAAAACCTATATGCGGGACGGCTGTCGATGGAACTTTCAGTCGATAAACAGGTCATTTTAAAGCAGATCCAGAGAAAAAGGGCGCTCAAACGAAAAAATATTGAAAAAAAACAATTTCGTGCGCTCACAACGCCGGCACCTGTGCGAAATGCAGTCAACAGGGAAGAGGTGCAGCACCGACGTGCCTGCATTGCGGAAGAAAAGATATTGTCCGTCATGATGCTGCATTACGATTTGTATCAAAAATATTCCGCTGTTCTTTTAGCGGATGATTTTGTCACCCAATTTAATCAGACTTTGTATCAAAATTTAAAAGACAGTTTTTATCAAAATGAGTTTGTGCTTTCGATGTTGAATGACCGCTACAGTCCGGAACAAATCAGCAAGATCGTGCAGATTCAGAATCTTGAAACAGGCAATCCAAATCCTGAAATCACCTTGAAAGATTGTATAAATGTATTAAAAGAAGAAAAAGCTAAACTGAAAGTATTTGCCGCGGAGGATATGTCCGATGACGATTTTCAGTCTGCTTTGAAAAGTATAGGCAAAAACAAGATCGGAAAGGATAAATAAAAATGGAAGAAAACAAAAAAGTGCATGAAGAAATGGATGAAAATATGCATCACATGTATAAAGAAGAGGACATAGATGCCGATGCATTTGCGGACATCCCGGAAAATCTCGATGAAGATTTAAAGGAAGCCCCGCTTTTGGACTTGGATGATTTTACCGAAGAACCCGATCTGGAGGATATTGAGGAAATCACGCCGGAAGAGCTCGAAAATGCACTCAATATCGACGATATTTCTTTAAACGATCCGGTCAAGATCTATTTAAAGGAGATCGGACGTGTCCCGCTTTTGAGCAGTGATGAAGAAATTGAATTGGCAACGAAGATTTTGGATGGAGATGTCAAAGCAAAACAGAGACTGACGGAAGCGAATCTTCGTTTGGTTGTCAGTATTGCCAAACGTTATGTTGGTCGCGGCATGCATTTTCTGGATCTGATTCAGGAGGGTAATGTCGGTCTGATCAAAGCGGTTGAAAAATTTGACCACACAAAGGGCTTTAAATTTTCCACCTATGCGACCTGGTGGATCCGGCAGGCCATCACACGCGCCATTGCCGACCAGGCGAGAACCATCCGCATTCCGGTGCATATGGTGGAAACCATTAATAAGCTGAAAAAAGTGCAAAGCCAGCTGCTGCACGAAAATGGAAAAGAAGCAACCGAGGAGCAGATTGCGGAAGAAATGGGTTTGCCGGTCAGCCGTGTGCGTGAAATCATGCGTGTGGCACAGGAACCTGTTTCCATGGAAACACCGATCGGTCCCGAGGAAGACAGCCGTTTGATGGATTTTATCCGGGATGAAGATGCGCTTGCACCGGATGAAGCGACCATGAAAGTGATCACAAACGAGGATATCGATGCTGTGCTGCGCACATTGACACCGCGTGAGGAAGATGTGATCCGGCTGCGGTTCGGTTTGAGCGACGGCAGATGCCACACACTGGAAGAAGTCGGAACAGAATTTAACGTGACCCGTGAACGGATCCGCCAAATCGAAGCAAAAGCGCTGCGCAAATTGCGGCATCCTGTCAGAAGCAACAAATTCAAGGATAAGTAAGCTTATGAAAATCAGTCTGGAAACGGATTATGCAATCCGTATCGTTCAATGCCTTTCCAATTGCGGATGTCGCGTTGATGCTGCCTCTATTTCTAAAAAAACCGGTGTTTCCCAACGGTTTGCGCTTAAAATTTTACGAAAGCTGGTCAGCGCCGGTCTGGTAAAATCTTTCAAAGGGGTAGGGGGAGGCTATATTTTAAATCGGGCACCGGAAGCGATTACGCTGCGTGAAGTGATCGAAACGGTCGAAGGACCGCTGGTGATCAGCCGCTGCCAATTGGCAGATTATCAGTGTGACCGTCCGGAAGACTGCGCCTGTTATTTTCGGCAGGTTTTTGAATCCGCTGCTAAGGACATGGCTGAAAAATTTGAAAAGATAAATTTTGCGCCTCAAAAATAACAAATCGAAAACAACAAAAATCCCGCGTATATAGAAACTGCGGGATTTTTTGTTTGTCGCTTATTTTTGCTTTACCTGTGCTAAAGGATTGGCATCTGCTGCATGCTTGATTTGTTCATTGGACAGATGCGTATATATTTCGGTCGTTCCCAGATTTTCGTGCCCCAGAATTTCCTGCAAAATGCGAATATCGACATTGCCTTGCTGATACATTAAAGTCGCGGCAGTATGTCTTAGTTTATGCGCTGAGAATCCTTGTCCTGCAAGACCCGATTTTTCCAAGCAATCATACACAATCTGTTCCACCATCCGCCGGCTGATTCTGGATCCCGTGCGGCTTAAGAACAATGCATTTTTATCTTTGGCAGAGTCATGCTTTCTTGTTGCAAGATATGTCTTGATCGCATGCATACATGCGTCATTTAAATAGACAATGCGTTCTTTGTTGCCTTTTCCGGTAACGCGCAGATATTGTTCGTCATAATGAATATCATTTAAATTCAGAGAACATAACTCCGACAAACGAAGACCGCAATTCAAAAATATGGTAAAAATCGCATAATTCCGTTCTTTAAACGGTCCATCGACATTTTTTAACAATTTTAAGCACTGATCCAGCGTTAAATATTTCGGCAGTGATTTTTTTAGTTTCGGCGCTTCCAATTCTTCCATTGGATTCACTTTTAAAACCTTTAACCGCACAGTCAAATATTTAAAGAATGACTTTAATGTGGAAACTTTTCTTGATCTGGTTTTTTCATTGTTGTGCCGTTCATTTTTGCAGTAATACAAAAATTCATAGCCATCCTTTAATGTAATCTTTTCAATCAAATCCATATCAACATCAGAAATATCAATTTCGTCGATCGGTGTGTTAGGATCGACCAAATGATAACTGTGTTTGATGAATCTGAAAAAAGTTCGCAGATCACGATAATAACCGTCGGATGTCGACGCTGATTTTCCTTTGATGGTTTCGTTATAAATCATAAAGTCGCGGATGACCGGCGGCGCTTCTTTAAAATCAATCATTGCTTTTCATCCTCGCATTTTTTAAATTTAAAAACAAATCTTTTTTGGCTCCCCTCAATTGCGCAAAATATTCATTTTGCGCAATTGCTAGCGACAATTGTGAAGTGAACGCAAAATTGGCTGTTTTGCGCAATCGGTTTCCCCCTGAATTCACTATCACTGAATCGGAAGCTCCTTTCGCCATGCTTTGCTTTTATTTTACTCGAAATTCCTCCTATTGTCAAACTCGTTGAAAATGCAAAAAGAATCCGCATGTAAACGGATTCTTTTTGCGAAATGATTTAAAAATCAATTTGATAAAGCCGGAATATCACTTTAAAATTTTTAGGCTGCCATTGCTCCACATAGGAATACCGAAAGGTCATGCCTACTTTTTGCATTACTGCACCGCTTGCCGGATTGTTCACATCGTGTGTTGCAGTGATGCGTGCAAATCCGTTTTCTTTGGCAGTTTCTAGAACCTTTGACGCAGCTTCTGTGATAATACCTTTATTCCAATATGTCTTTAACAATCCATACCCCAAATCTGCACAGCATTTTTCAATATGGATATCGCACAAAGACACATATCCGATCACTCTGCTTGTTGCTTTTTCTTCTATCGCATACCGGTAAGCGATCGGTTTTTCATATTCCGGCAAAATATCTTTTTTCAGATATTCCCTCGCCTCTTCCATGGTTTCCAAAGGATACCATGGAAGAAACCTGTTAACCTCATGGTCGCTATAAATTAAAAAGATATCCTGCAAATCATTTTCACTAAATTTGCGAAGAAACAAACGTTCTGTTTCCAAAAAAGGTGTATTTGCTTTTTTTAACATCGGATTTGATCGTTTCCTTTTAAAATGAATTGAATCAGGTTGCAAAGAGACTTTGAATCAGTTTTGAGAATAAAAATGAAACATTGATTTTTTCTACTTTTTCTGTTGTATAAACCTTATATTCGTTCAAAACCTTATCGCCGAGCATGACTTTCACTGTGCCAACTACCTCATTTTTTTCTACCGGTGCTTCCACGCTTTCAGAAATATCCGCCTGAACAGCGATCTCTTCTGCACCGCTGCTGTTCAACAGCTCGCTTTTGATGGGTTCCATTTCAATATTTACCGTTTCTGATTTACCTTTTATAACAGGGATCGGCTGCAAAGAGGATTCATCGAATTCGGGCGTTTTGATTTTCCAATTTGCAAAACCATAGTTGAGCAAAGCTTTCGCACCGTTGAACCGCGCGTCTGAAGAAGCGCCGCCCATCACAACAGCGATCAGTTCCATACCGTCGCGTTTGGCGGTGGCACTCAGACAAAATCCTGCTTCATCGGTGGTGCCGGTTTTCAATCCCGTTGCCCCAAGATAATAGCGCACCAGTTTATTGGTGTTGACAAGCTGCGTTTCTCCGCCGCGCAGGGAATCCATCCAGATGGTAGTGAATTGTTTAATGGTATTGTGCGAAATCAGCTCTTTTGACATAATCGCAACATCCCTTGCGCTGGTCACGTGTCCTTCGGCATCCAGACCGCAGGCATTGACAAAATTGGTGTTTGTCATTCCCAATTCTTTTGCGCGATTGTTCATTTGTGCGACAAATGCTTCTTCACTGCCTGCAATAAATTCTGCCAAAGCGACGCTGGCGTCATTTGCGGAACCGACGGCAACTGCTTTTAAAAGATTTTCCACCGTCATCGTTTCCCCGGCTTCCAGCCAGATCTGCGATCCACCCATCGAGGCGGCATGCTCGGATGTCGGAACGGAATCATTCATGCTGATTTTACCATTATCCAACGCTTCGACAACCAAAAGCATCGTCATGATTTTGGTGATGGAGGCTGGTGACAAAACCACGTCTGAATCTTTTTCATGCAGAACCTTTCCGGTGGACGCTTCCATTAAAATAACGGATTTTGCATCTACTTCCGGCGGCGTGGTTACCGGAACCGTCGCGACCGATTCAACGGATGAATCTTCCAGAATATCATCAGTGTAATATTCTGTGACAATTTTCCCATTCACTGTTTCATTCACATCTTCATCGATCCGATCTGCCTGGACAGACAAAGAAAACAGACATGCGAAAATCAGAAAACAAGATAGAAATCTCTTCAATTTCATGAAACACGCAACCCTTCAATTTTATGATGCTATTGAAAGATATGCGTTTTGTCCCATAAAAATGTTATTCTTTGCAAAGAACTTTTTCAATGATCCCCACATAGGCAAAATGAAAATCCTTTTGCGGATACCATTGATCGATCAATGATCGATCAACAAAATATTCCGGCTTCATTTCCTGAACATAAGCCTTTTTGCAGATCAAAACAAGCCTTGCCTGCTCAAAATAAACCGTATTGTCGGCAAAAACCGGCGTTAATCCGGTTTCTTTGGTTTTGTCCACCTCCCTGCCGGATTTGGAGCCGCAAACCTGATGAATGGATTTTAAGTCTCCATAAAAGGAAATCGAAAAATGATCGGTCTGGTCCAGAAACGTTTTGGTGTACCGCTGCGGACGGATAACCGTTACCGCACAGGGTTTCCCCCACATTTCTCCGATACTTCCCCAGCTGGCAGTCATCATGTTATAACCTTCCTTGTCGCCTGCTGTGACCAGCATCCATTCCTGTGAAATGATTTTTTCAAAATTATCGGTTAGATCTTTGATATTGATTTCTTTGAATCCCATTGTCAATCACTCCTTTATAATTAAAGTATATTCCGGTTTTTTATAAAAATCAATAAGGATTTTGATCTTTCATAGAAAACCCATCCGCTTTATAAAAATAAAAATTAGGAAAAATGTTAAAAATTCTGCTTTTAAAATGACATATCTTATAGTATAATAAAACACAAAGTGAAATAAAATGAAAGGAATGTTGCTGTATGCAAAAATTTACCGTTTCATTGGAAAAAATCATTAAGGAATTTTCACTTGAAGTCATCCACATGCCGATTTCTCCTGACCAGATTCTGTTGGATGTTGCTGATTTAAACCGCCCGGGATTGCAGTTAAGCGGCTTTTTTGAATATTTCGACAGCGAACGTATTCAGTTGATCGGCAGAAATGAAATCAGTTTTTTGCGGGAATTGCCGGAGCAGGTTTATCAAAAAAGAATCGACGATCTGTTTAGTAAGCAACCGCCTGCGGTGATTATCACACGCGGATTCGATGTTGACCCGCAGATTGCGTCAGCTGCTGAAAAATTCAGCGTTGCCCTGCTGCGCACGACCGACACCACTTCCGCATTTATGACGGCGCTGAATTCCTTTTTGAATGTTCATCTGGCGCCTCGTATCACAAGGCACGGTGTTTTGGTCGAGGTCTATGGTGAAGGTATTCTTTTGCTGGGAGAAAGCGGTGTTGGTAAAAGCGAAACTGCTATTGAGCTGATTAAGCGCGGACACCGTTTGATCGCGGACGATGCAGTCGAGATTCGGCGTGTTTCTTCTAAAACGCTTGTCGGAACGGCACCCGAGAATATTCGTCACTTCATAGAGGTGCGAGGTATCGGGATTATCAACGCACGGCGTATTTTCGGTATGGGCTCCGTGAAACTGACGGAAAAGATCGATATGGTCATTCATCTGGAACAGTGGGACAGCAATAAAGTCTATGACCGGATGGGACTTGACCAGGAAACCACCGAAATTTTGGGGATCAGCGTTGCATCATTGACCATCCCAATCAAACCGGGCCGGAACCTGGCGGTTATTATCGAGGTTGCCGCTATGAACAACCGGCAGAAAAAGATGGGCTATAATGCGGCGCAGGAACTGATGCACCGGCTGGGTATGCAGGATGATCAGTTGGTTGAACCTGAGGTTAAAGCGGATTGGGAATCGTTTAATTAAGGCAATAAAAATTTAAAAATAAAGATTTTTTAAAGGAGAGAACAATATGATGTATACCATTGGAATTGATCTTGGCGGCACAAATATTGCAACGGCGGTCGTCAACGAAAATTTTAAAATTTTAGGCAAAGGCGAACTACCGACCAATGCGGACAGAGATGCACTCTCTATTGCCAAGGATATGGCCAAAACCGTGGATATGGCGTGTGAGGCGGCGGGCGTTTCCAAGGAATCGATTGAATGGATCGGCGTTGGCTCACCGGGTGCGGTCAATAAAAAGACCGGCGTGATCGAATATGCAAATAATCTGCATTTTTCCAATGTTCCCCTCAAACAATATATTGAGGAACTGACGGGAATAAAATGTTATGTTGAAAATGATGCAAATGCTGCGGCTTACGGCGAATTGCTTGCAGGTGCGGGACGCGGCTACAGTGATATGGTCGCTATTACACTTGGCACCGGCGTCGGCGGTGGTGTGATCATCGACGGGAAAATTTTTGACGGCTCCAATTCCTTTGGCGCCGAACTTGGACATACCGTTATTATGGTGGACGGTGAGCGTTGCACCTGCGGACGGGACGGATGCTGGGAAGCCTATGCGTCTGCCACGGCGCTGATCCGGCAGACTAAAGCGGCCATGGAAGCGGATAAAGATTCTTACATGTGGAAAATTGCCGATTCGCTCGATCAAGTCAATGGAAAAACTGCTTTTGACGGTATGCGTGCCGGGGATCAAACCGCCACGGCAGTTTGTGAAAAATATATTGAATATGTCGCGTGCGGCATTACCAACATGATCAATATCTTTCAGCCGCAGATTCTTTGTATCGGCGGCGGTATTTCCAAAGAAAAGGATAACCTTTTGATCCCGATCAAGGCTTATGTTGAAGCGAATAGATACAGCAAAGAGGCCAAACAGCAAACAGAACTGAAAATCGCACAGCTTGGCAATGATGCGGGTATTATCGGCGCTGCAATGCTCGGAAAACTTTATCAATAATGAAACGGAGACTGTTTGAATGGATGCAACGTTAAATCAATTGAAAAAATTTGCAGAAGAAAAAGGCTGTCTTTGTTTTGTGGATGAACCCATGAAAAATCATACAACCTTTAAAATCGGCGGCTCTGCGGATTTGTTTTTGCAGCCGGTCGACACTTCCTGCATAGCGGATTTGATTTTACAATGCAATCTATTGTCTGTTCCTTATTTTATTTTGGGAAACGGTTCAAATATTCTTGTTTCCGATAAAGGCATTCGCGGCGTTGTCATCAGCACCGCGAATGCCTGCAACGCAATATCGCTGATCGATGAAACGACCATTCGCTGCGGTGCGGGCGTGCGCACCTCCCAGTTGTGTCAATTTGCTTTGCAGCATGCGATTGGCGGGTTTGAATTTTTGTGGGGTATTCCCGGAACGATCGGCGGCGCCTTGTTTATGAACGCAGGCGCCTATGGCGGTGAAATGAAGGATATCGTATGCAATGCAGAACATATTGACGCTTCCGGCAATATCGCAACTTTTAAAAAGGATCAGCTGGAACTTGGTTACAGATCCAGTGTTTATCAAACCTGTCCGTGTGTGATTACCACCGTTGTTTTAAAAGGGCAAAAAGCCGATCAGCAAACGATCAAAAACCGGATGGATGCATTGATGGAAAAACGCAAAAGCAAACAACCGCTCGAATATCCGAGCGCCGGCAGCACATTTAAACGTCCGGAAAACGGTTATGCGGCAGCGTTGATCGAACAAAGCGGGCTCAAAGGCTTTCATGTCGGCGACGCGATGGTAAGCCCAAAACACAGCGGTTTTATTATCAATACCGGAAACGCTTCGGCAAACGATGTGAAAGAACTGATTCGGCAGGTGCAAAAAATCGTTTTTGAAAAAACAAACACGCATTTGCAATGTGAAATTAAAATGATCGGAGAAGAATAGACCTTTTGTTCCACCTATAACCAGAAGAAAGGAGTCCCAAAATGAATTTTGTGATCGTGACAGGTTATTCCGGCGCAGGCAAAACAAAAGCGATCAGTGTGTTTGAAGACATGGGCTATTATTGTATTGACAATATCCCCCCTGCCCTGATCAAAAGTTTTGCCATGCTTTTGAAAGAAAGCGGTAACTTTGAAAAGGTCGCAATCGTCACCGACACCCGCGGTAAAGAATTTTTCAGCGGTTTGTTAAGCGGTCTGCATGAGCTGCAGGCTGCCGGGGTGAATTACCGCGTTTTGTTTTTGGAAGCGAACGACGATGTGATCGCCAACCGGTATAAAGAAACACGTAAAAAACATCCGCTATATGACGAGGCGGGCGGCTCTACCCGAAAAGCGGTGGAATATGAAAAAGAGTTGTTGGCGCCGATCCGGGAACATGCCGATTATGTGATCGATACTTCGCTGACCACGCCGGCAGAACTCAAAGAGCGCATCATCAAGAACTTTGCGGATAATCCCGAAAATTCCTTTACGATCCAGTGCATGTCCTTCGGCTTTAAATACGGTCCCGCCATCGAAGCGGATCTGATGTTTGATGTGCGCTGTCTGCCCAATCCGTTTTATGTGGACAAACTCCGGCAGAAAACAGGATTGGACAAAAACGTGCGGGATTATGTGCTTGCGAATCAGACGGCAGTGGATACACTTCAAAAAATCACCGATCTTTTGGATTTTTTGATTCCATTATACCAAAAAGAAGGAAAAACACAGTTGGTGATCGCGTTCGGCTGTACCGGCGGAAAACACCGTTCCGTCACCTTTGCGGAACAGTTATACCATCATTTTTATGAACAGGGCAAACGTGTAACTGTTGTGCACAGAGATATAAAAAGACATACCTTATCCAACGGAGTGTGATCCGATTGTCCTTTTCCACGGATGTTAAAAATGAAATTTTAAACACATGGTCGAAAAAGGCTTGCTGTAAAAACAGTGAGACTTATGGTCTATTATTGTTTGGCGGGACATTTTCATCCCGGAATATCACCTGCACATCGGAAAATGAAAATGTGATCCGGCACTTCAAATCCATGCTATGGAAAACACAAAATGCAGAATGTGAAATGCAAATCCAGCATAATAATTATACCGCTGTGGTAGATCAAGCCCGGACAAGCGATGTTTTTCTGCATTTTGAAACCTATAACCTTGATTTTGACCGTTTATTTGTGTGCGAAAAATGCAGATCAGCTTTTATCCGCGGCGCTTTTTTAACAGGCGGATTTATCAGCGATCCGCAAAAAGAATACCATCTGGAATTCACTTCAAAAAGTGAGATCGCTGCATGGAATTTGTGTAAAACATTAAACGAAACCGGCATTTTTGCTAAACTGACCGAGCGCAGCCGAAAATTTGTGGTTTATCTGAAAGAAAGCGAACAGATTGAGGATTGCCTGACACTGCTTGGAGCGACCGGCGCCGCTTTGGAAATGATGAACACAAAAATATATAAGGATATTCGTAACAATGTCAACCGTGTGACCAATTTTGAAACCGCCAACATCAAAAAAACTGCGCAAAGCAGCGCCAGACAATTGGAAGCGATCGAAAAAATTGAATTTGCCGGCAAAATGGCTTCCCTGCCGGATGAACTGCAAACCGTCGCTAAGATACGACTTGAAAATCCGGAAGCATCAACGGCTGAAATCGCAAAGCTGCTGGGACTGAGCCGGTCGGGTGTGCATCACAGGCTGGCAAAATTGATCGACATTGCAAAAGAGCTGCAAGGGTGAATCGTTTATGTCTTTTTGTCATTTACATCTGCATACGGAATACAGCTTGCTCGACGGCGCGTGCCGGATAAGCGAGCTGATTTCTGATGTCAAAAAGAAAGGCATGGACGCTGTCGCTATCACCGATCACGGCGTGATGTATGGTGTGATCGACTTTTATAAGGAAGCGAAAAAGCAAGGTATCAAACCGGTAATCGGCTGCGAAATCTATGTTGCCGCGCGAACGAGATTTGATAAAACGCATGCTTTAGATGCACAAAGTAATCATTTGGTACTGCTTTGTGAAAACAACAAGGGCTATGAAAACCTGTGCAAAATCGTTTCACAGGCCTTTATTGAAGGCTTTTATTATAAGCCGCGGGCCGATCACGAACTGCTTGCACAGCACAGCGAGGGGCTGATCGCCCTGTCCGCCTGTTTGCAGGGCGAGATTCCGCAGGCGCTGTTAAACGGTAATTATGAAAAGGCAAAAGAAACGGCGCTCAACTATCAATCGATTTTCGGAAAGGACAACTTTTTTCTGGAAATCCAAAATCACGGTATTCGTGAGCAGCTGCAGATTCTACCCTTACTTGCCAAACTTTCCGAAGAAACAGGCATTCCCCTGGTTGCGACAAACGATGCGCATTATATCCATAAAACCGACAGCAGAATGCAAAAATGCCTGATTTTGATCGGCACGAATAAGACTGTTAACGACGACGACACGCTGGAATTTCAAACAGAAGAATTCTATGTGAAAACAGAAGATGAAATGCGCGCGCTGTTTTCCAATTATCCGCAAGCGGTCGATATCACGCAGCAGATTGCTGACCGATGCGATGTCGATCTGGAATTTGGAAAAACAAAACTCCCCCATTTTCAACTGCCGGACGATTCGATCAGTCATGAAGACTATTTTAAGCAGTTATGTTATGCGGGCCTTGAAAATATCGCGCACAAAACCGGCGATCCGGAATATGAGCAACGTTTGTCTTATGAAATCGATGTGATCACAAAAATGGGATTCATCGATTATTTTCTGATTGTAAGCGATTTTGTCAATTTTGCAAAATCGCAGGATATTCCGGTGGGTCCCGGTCGTGGATCCGGCGCTGCAAGTCTTGCGGCATACTGTCTTGGCATCACTGCCATTGACCCGATTCGATATAATCTTTTGTTTGAACGTTTTTTAAATCCGGAACGGGTCACGATGCCGGACTTTGATATTGATTTTTGTTATATCCGCAGGCAGGAAGTGATCGATTACGTTGTGCGCAAATACGGGAGCGATCATGTCGCGCAAATCATCACGTTCGGAACACTGGCGGCAAGAGCAGCCGTTCGCGACGTCGGCAGAGCGCTCGCTATTCCCTACGGTACGGTGGACGCCACGGCAAAGCTGATTCCGAATGAACTGAATCAAACGATCCAAAACGCCATGCGTGAATCTAAGGAATTAAAGGAACTTTATGACAATAACGAGGATATTCACGCTCTGCTTGAGATGGCGATGCGCGTGGAGGGCATGCCGCGGCATGCGTCCACCCACGCGGCCGGCGTTGTCATCACGCAAAAGCCGGTTTCTTCTTATGTTCCGCTGGCTTTGAATGATGAAAGCGTCGTCACCCAGTATACCATGACGGAGCTGGAAGAAATCGGTCTTTTGAAGATGGATTTTCTCGGACTGCGCAACCTGACGGTCATCAACGACTGTGTGACGCTGATCCGCCGCAAAGAACCGGATTTTAAAATTGAAAACATTCCGCTGGATGATCCGGCTGTTTTTGATATGTTTTCTAAAGGGCTGACCGAAGGCGTTTTTCAGTTTGAATCGCCGGGCATGAAACGCGTGATGGTTGAATTAAAACCACAGTCGCTGGAAGATCTGATCGCGCTGATTTCTCTTTACCGTCCCGGTCCGATGCAGTCGATCCCGAAATACATTCAAAACCGGCATCATCCGGAAAATGTTTCCTACCCCACTCCCCTTTTAAAGCCGATTTTGGACGTGACCTATGGTTGTCTGGTTTATCAGGAGCAGGTCATGCAGGTGTTCCGGCAACTGGCGGGATATTCGTTGGGAAAAGCGGATATCGTTCGCCGTGCAATGGCGAAAAAGAAGCATGATGTTCTGGAAAAGGAACGCGTTCATTTTATTGCGGGCTGTGAAAAAAACGGAATCGATAAAAAAGTTGCCGTTTCCCTGTTTGATGAAATCAGTGCCTTTTCCTCCTATGCGTTTAACAAGGCGCATGCTGCGGCTTATGCGACCGTTTCATATCAAACGGCCTATTTAAAAGCGCATTATAAAACGGAATATATGGCAGGACTTTTGACCAGTATTTTAGACCGGCAAAATAAAATCCGAAGCTATATCACCGAATGTGAACGCTTAAAAATCAAGCTTTTGCCGCCGCATGTCAACAAAAGTCACTATAATTTTTCTGCGGAGGGAAAAAACATCCGTTTTGGCTTGCTGGCGATTAAAAATGTCGGCAGAGGTCTGTTGGATCATTTGGTAAAGGATCGGGAGCAAAACGGAGAATTTACCGACTTTTATGATTTTTGCAAACGCATGTATTCCCGCGATTTAAACCGCCGCGCACTCGAAAGCCTGATCAAAAGCGGTTCGCTTGACAATCTGGGCGCTAATCGGCATGAAATGCTCGACAGCATTGATTATCTGCTGGAAACGCTTAGTGCAGACAGAGCCAAAAATGTCGAAGGACAGCTGGGGTTGTTTGATTTATCCGGTGAAAAACAAAAGGCGTTTACCATTCGGAAAACAGAAGAATTTCCAAAAAGCGAACTGTTAAAGTTTGAAAAAGAAGTTGTCGGTTTTTATTTGTCCGGTCATCCGATGCAGCAGCTGCATATTCCCGGCGGTATACCGATCTCTGCATTTTTTGAAGAAGACAATGAACAGGCATTGCCGGACAACCAACGGGTCATTGTTGCGGCCATGATCGAAAAAATCAAGAAAAAAACAACCAAAAACGGCGATACAATGGCATTTTTAACGGTAGAAGATAACAGCGCTTCGATCGAAATGCTGGTATTTCCGAAAACGCTTTCCAAATATGGCACGCTGATCAGAGAAGGAAATATTTTAAAAATCACGGCGCGGCTCAGTTTGCAGGAGGACAAGGAACCGCAGCTGATCTGTGAAGCATTGGAGCCATACAAACAGCAAAAAACGATGTATTTAAAAATTCCCGCTTTAGAAAGTGAGATCTTTCAAAGCTGCTGTGACCTGATCCACCGTTATCCGGGCGATTGTGAAGTGATTTTTTACTGCGCGGATAATAAGAAAACCTTAAAATATAAAAAAAGCTGCGATCCCATCCCCCCGCTGCAAGCTGCGCTTGCGAAATTACTTGGTGAAAATAACCTAAAAATAAAAGCATGACAAAAGTCATGCTTTTATTTTTGTATGCGCAAAAATGCACCTTTCTTTAGCGGTGGACTTTTAAATTTCACGATCTGCGCCGCATGCTTTGCACTTTCGATTTGCTGCATATCCTTGTCAAACAACGCGTCCACTGTGATCAAAAACTGTCTGCCCGGTTCCAGCACATCATAGTTTCCAGGATAAAATTTGTTGCGCTGTAAAACCGTTGCAATACCGTCTTGATAATCCTGCACAACGCCGATCAATTCATATTCCCGGATATATCCGCCATTGTCATAAACCTGTCCGGATCTAGGCGTGCCGAAATAAAATCCGGTCGAATAAACGCGATGGCTGATTTTATAAACCTCTTCAACGATCGCAGGATCCGGACGGTAACCGGCGCTGTATCCGCTATTGATAAATCCGTCCGCCGCCTGCCGGTATGCATAGGTCACCGCCGCAGTATAGTATTCCGTTTTGGCACGGCCTTCGATTTTAAAGCTGGTGATCCCTGCCTGATACAATTCTGGCAGGTGTTCGATCAAACACAGATCCTTTGCATTTAAAATATAGCTGCCGGTATCTTCCTGCACGACCGGCATGTATTCTCCCGGACGTTTTTCTTCGACCAGCCGGTATTTCCAGCGGCAGGGCTGTGCGCAGTCTCCCCGGTTGGCATCCCGTCCTGTTAAATAATCGGATAATAAACACCGGCCGGAAACGGACATGCAGATCGAGCCGTGCACAAACGCTTCCAATTCCAGATCCTGCGGCGTTTGCGCTCGGATTTGAGCGATTTCCTCCAATGTCAATTCCCTAGCCAACACCACGCGGTTAGCGCCGAGATTATAATAAAACATCGCCGACTGGTAATTGACAATCCCCGTTTGCACCGAAATATGCAGTTCGCAGTGCGGCGCATATTTCTTAACAAGATCGATGCATCCGACGTCAGTGACAATAAATGCATCAACGCCCGCATCTGCCGCAGTTTCAATAAACTGCGGCAAAGCCGGCAATTCATCGTTGCGCGGCAGCGTGTTGAGCGTTAAATAAGCCTTTTTATTTGCAGTATGTGCGTAAGACACAGCGGTTTTCATTTCATCCGCCGTTAAATTTCCGGGCGCCGCACGCATGCCAAACTGCTTGCCGCCGAAATAGACCGCGTCGGCGCCAAAATCAACAGCCGCTTTAAAACGTGTGAGATCGCCTGCAGGGGACAAAATTTCAATCGGATGATTCAAGTCTTTGCTCATTATGCCCATTTTCCCTGGCTTTTTAGATCCGCGATGGTGGCTTCGTGCTCTTGCAGCGTATCACTATAATAAAAATTCATGTCTGTGTCGGTCACAAAATAAAAGGCTGTCACGCTGGTATCCGGTTCCAGTGCCGCTTCGATCGCCGCAATACTCGGGCTGCAAAGCGGTCCGGGCGGCAATCCTTCGATCTCATAGGTATCATAGCGGCTGCTGACATATTCGGAAGTGGGATCCGATTGCAGATGTAAAAACGACGGATCCGCAAGCCGGTTATAAAATACCTGCGCCACTTTTGGCATATCGGCGGCAGAGCTGCCGGATTCCAATTCGACCATTGACGCCATCGTCATGATCTCATGCATGGAATACCCCATTTCTTCCGCTTTAGCATACATATCGTCTGTCAGCAAGGAATCCAATTGTGCCAGCATTTTATTAATGGCGATCTGCGCGTTTTCCACACCGTCTATTTCATCGCCTTTGTAAAACATATAAGTTTCCGGATACAAATAACCCTCCAGCAAATAATAAACCGATTCGCTTGGAATATCGTCGATAAAGGCATAGTTATATCTTCCGGTTTTCATCGCCGTCATAAAATCATCGACCGAACAAACGCCTTTTTCCTCAAGAAGCGCACTGATTTCGTCGATTGATGCGCCCTCTTTGATGGTCACTTCCACCTGTTCGGCCTGTGCGCCAACTGATTGCAACTGACTGATCAGTCCCGCATATCCCATGGATTTATCTAAGGTATAAACACCGTATTGGTATGTACCGTCGGCTTTTTTCAGCTTTGAATAAACCCGGAAAATCAAGGGATGTTCTATCAATCCGTTATCATGCAGGATATTGGCTATATCTTCTGTAGATGCGCCTTTCGGAATTTCCACCTGGACTTCCGTGACCCGGCTGGTTGTCGCACCGATCACATCCATAGCGACCGATAAAATGCCGAGCGCCAAGCCGGCGGAAATCAAGACGATCACCACCACCCAGATGATGCTTTTTAAGAGTCTGTATTTTTTCGGGCGTTTAGGTGGTTTTTCTTTTTTCACCGGTTTTTCTTCCGGTATTTGCGCCTTTTCTTCCGGCATTTCAACTTTCTGCGTTTTTGAAAGCGGATCCGTGCTTTGGTCATTCGGATCTTCATCAAATTTTAAATTCAATTCATCAAAAATTTCATTTAAATCTGTGTTTTTGTTTTCCATTTTGATTTCCTTTCTGCTGGTTTTTCCTGCCGACGTGCGCGCGAATCACAAATCGGTCGGTCACGACGGTATCCGACGCTCTGTCGAATCTTCCGAAAATCAATTTGTTTTTAATACAGTTATGGTAACATAAACCGATCGTCGGTCCATGATAGTTTGATAAAAAACGGTCATAATAGCCCTTGCCGTAGCCCAAACGGTAGCCTTGCCTGTCGAAACAAAGACCCGGAACAATGCAAACACTGTTTTGAAACAGTTTGACTTTATTGGCTTCCACTGCTTCCGGTTCATCCACGCCAAATGTGCGGGGTTTGAGCTCCTCCAGAGATCGAATCAAATAAAATTCCATTTCTCTGGTATTTTCCACACAACGCGGCACGGCAACCTGCTTGCCGCTTTCCAATGCATAGCGAATCAACGCCCGCGTGTCCACTTCGATCGGTGTGGACACATAGGTCAAAATAAGCTTTGCATTTTGGAATTTATGAAGCTGTTTGACCCGCTGCAAAACAGCCTCATCCATTTTTTGTTTTTGTTCGGTTGTTAATGCATTGCGTTTTTCTTTATAAAAAGTACGCAAATTACGTTTGTATTCACGAATATCTTTTATTTGCCCCATTGCATTGCATCCTTCACAGCATTCGCCTTTTCTTCTCCGACAAATACCTTTGCAATGGCAAAAGCGAACAAATGTGCAGCCCCCGCACCTTTGGCGGTGATGATATGACCATCGGTTTCTACCGGATTCCCGGTCACCTGTGCGCCGTTCAATTCTTTTTCAAAACCGGGAAAGCAGGTGGCTCTTTTCCCATTCAGCAAATCTTTGTGCCCCAAAATCGAAGGCGCCGCACAGATCGCACAAATCAATTTCTTTTCCTTTTCGCAGAAATCCACAAACGTCTGCACCATATCGGATTGTTCAAGATTTAAAGTGCCGGGCATGCCGCCGGGCAAAATCACAGCGTCTGCCTGTTCCGGAGAAACAAGCTTTTCCTCTGTATCCGCCGTGACGGTGATCCCATGCGCACCGGTGATCTGCCGACCGCCGACACCAACTGTTTTCACCTGTAGTTCACACCGGCGCAGAATATCCACAACGCTTAACGCTTCGATTTCTTCAAATCCGTTTGCTAAAAATAAATAGATCATTTTTTTATCTCCGTTTCTTTTTCAAAGTCATTTTCAAACAGCAGCGGTTTGATCAGACTTTCAATTTGTTTTGCAATGGTTTCAATCGCAAGCGGTTCATCCTCACAAAAGCACTGCACAACGTCCCAGTTTAGTTTTTGCGCT
Organism: uncultured Clostridia bacterium; assembly: GCA_946493765.1. Taxonomy (GTDB): domain Bacteria; phylum Bacillota; class Clostridia; order Oscillospirales; family Acutalibacteraceae; genus RUG11462. The sequence goes on from CAMMAZ010000001.1 coordinate 58,998, forward strand.
GCATAAAGCGCTGCGGCTCTGCAATGTTCGAGATAATCGACATCCCGTTCATGAATATCCTTTTGCTTTTCATCTCCCTGATACCGGTGACTCATCAGCTTTTGCGAAATCGCCGGCGGCATATCCAGAAAGATGACTTTGTTCGGGCTCGGAATCCCCAAAAGACGGAATTCATAATCATAAAGCCAGTCAAGATAAGCATCCCACTCTTTTTGCGGCAGCTTTGACGCCTGGTGCACGGCGTTTGATGACGTGTAGCGGTCGGCTAAGATCAATGTTCCGTTTTGGAAATCGGTCTGCCAGTGCTGCTTAAAACTTGCATAGCGGTCAACGGCATAAAAGCTGGAGGCAGCATAGGCGTTCACATCCCCCGGATTTTCACCGAACTTTCCTGCCAGATACATCTGCACCAGCGTGCTGGACGGATCGTCATAATCCGGTAATTTGATTTGTTTAAACGGGATTTGTGCGGTATGCAGAAAGTGCTTCAAAAGTGAAACCTGCGTTGATTTTCCACTGCCGTCCAAACCCTCGATCACAATTAATTTTCCCAAAATGAAAAGACCATCCTCACAATGTTTTATATTTTTCGCGCACTTTCACCATTTGTCCGCAGCTCATTTTTCCTTCCGGACACCCGCCGCGCAAACAAGGCGGGCCGGAATACTTGAATAAATTTGGGGCAACAGCTTTAACAAGTTTTAGCATTTCATCCGCCACCGCACGGATTTCCCACTGTGCGCGATTGCAGCAGCGATGAGAAAAGAAATTATATAAGCTCCTTGCGTTCATGGTGACGATCATTTTGGTGTCACATGCGTTTGGCAACACAAATCTTGCGTCCTCGATCGCTTTTTTCTGTGCATTGCGTTTTGCGGTTTTTTCATCGATACCCTGCGCTTTCATCTGTTCAAAATGCTTGTTTTGCAAAATATCCGTTAAAGTTTCATAATGCTGCTGCGCCTGCTGCATCGCCGTTAAAAACGCCGCTTTTGCTTCCGGAACGGCCTCGATTTCCGGCGGGACGACATATTCAAATTGATGTTCGGTCACATACCGCTGACTCTGCACCGAATAAGACCCGATCCGATGCCTTGTGATCTGTGCCAATAACGATCTGGAAACGCCCTCGATGCCAAATGTGAACGAAGCATGTTCAATCGGACTTTCGTGACCGATTTCGGCCAGCATTTCCACAAAACCGGCAGTTTTTTCATCTGTCAGTCCATCAAAAATATCCTGGATCTGCGCCGGCGAATAGCACAGTTTTGCAGCGGCCGCAACCACTTTTTCAGGTTCCGGCGTGTGGGAAATCAGCGTGACTTTCATCATTTATTTGCTCCGTTTCTTGTTTTTTTCTCTCATTATAACAAATCTTGCAGATAATATCAATTTATTTCTTTAGAATTGTCTTGTAATTTTTCGGGAAATTTAGTATAATGCATAACATGAGGTGAGGAAAATGCTAATGGAGTTATGGACCGCTGTTCGGAATGGCGACATTTATTCTTTGATCGCTATTGTTTTAACGGCCGGTATCCTGCTTTTAATCTGTCTGCCGGTGCATGAACTGGCGCACGGTTATGCTGCTTATCGTCTTGGCGATAACACGGCCAAAAACATGGGCAGGCTCAGTTTTAACCCTTTTCGGCATCTGGACCTTTTGGGTTCGCTGATGATTTTGATTGTCGGGGTCGGTTATGCAAAGCCTGTTCCTGTCAATATGATGAATTTCAGAAATCCGAAAAAAGACATGGCGCTCACAGCTTTTGCAGGGCCCTTTTCGAATTTGTGCATGTGCATTCTATTCACGCTGCTTTGGATTTTGCAATTAAGGTTTGTCCCTTTTCCTACCACGACAGCAGGATTGATCGTTTATCAGATTTTCTATTTTATCTTTGCAACGGCGGCACAGATCAACATTTCTCTCGCTATTTTTAATTTGATTCCCGTTCCGCCGTTTGACGGTTCGAGGATTCTCGGCTATTTTATCAGCGACAGACTGTATTATAAAATCATGGCGCATGAACGGGAGATTTTTATCATTGTGCTGATCGTGTTGGCAACCGGCTTTTTAAGCGGTCCGTTTTCTATTTTTGTCAGCAAAGTTTATCGCGGTATTGTCTGGCTGTTGTCGCTGCCTTTCGGAGGATTAACAGGGATTATCGGATTCGGAGGAATTTGATGTGACACAGGTCATGCAGTTTAAAATCGATGTTTTTGAAGGTCCGCTGGATCTTCTTTTGCATCTGATTGCAAAAAATAAATTAAATATCAATGACATTCCGATTTCGATTTTGGTGGATCAATATATCGAGCAGATCAATTTCTATAAAGAAAATAACATGGATGTCGCGAGTGAATTTCTGGAAATGGCTGCGCGGTTGATTTACTTGAAAACCGTTTCGCTGCTGCCAAAACACGAAGACGCCGATGCATTAAAATCCGAATTGACCGGCGAATTGATCGAATACCAGCTTTGCAAGCAAATGGCGGACAAGCTGTCCCAAATGACCGGCGGCTTCAAAACCACTGTGCGGGAACCTGTGAAGATTGATATTGATAAAGCCTATAAACGGGTGCATCCGGCAGATATTTTGATCGGCTATTATTTTGATGCTGTCGGCCGTGGCCAACGCCGGCTGCCGCCGCCGTCTGATGCGTTTGCCGGCATTGTTTCCAAAAAAATTGTTTCGGTTTCGTCAAAGATCGTTCATGTGCTGCGCAAATTGTGGAACGGCAGATCCATCCGGTTTTACACGCTGTTTTCCGACGCGAAATCCAAATCGGATATTGTCGCAACATTTTTGGCTGTGCTGGAACTTGTGAAATCCAAACGCATTGTCACACAGGACAAGCACGGTGAAACCATAGTAAAAATTGATAAAGGCGGAAGAACGCGTGGAAGAAAACAAAAACAAATCGATTCTTGAAGCAATTTTATTCGCCTGCGGCGAACCGGTGGAAACGGAACGAATCGCCCAGGTGATGCAGCTGGAACAACAGGAGGTCGACCGGCTTGCCGATTTATTGGCACAGGAATATGATGAAAAAAGCGCTGGGTTTCAGCTGATCCGGTTAAATCAGAAATTGCAGCTTTGTTCCAGACCGGAATATTTTGACTATGTGCGTGACATACTGGAATTAAAACGGAACACGCCGTTATCACAGGCGGCTTTCGAGGTGCTTTCGGTGGTTGCCTATAACCAGCCGGTCACCAAAAGTGTCATCGAACAGGTGCGCGGCGTGGATTGCTCCGGCGTGATCGCAAGCCTTTGCGAAAAAGGTTTGATCGAAGAAAAAGGGAGACTGGATCTGCCCGGCCGTCCGCTATTATACGGCACGACAGACGATTTTCTGCGATGTTTTTCCATGCGGGATTTATCCGACCTTCCCCCGTTGCCGGAGGATCCGGAGTCTTCAGAAGAAACGGAAGATTCTAAAGAATCCACGGTACCTGTAAACACAGATGAGGATTTGTTGCAATCATGATCGCTGTTTGGATTTTGCTTTTTATTTTCTTGGTTTTAGTGTTGGCGCTTTTTGCAAAGATTCAGATTCTCGTTTCTTATGAAAAAGAATTGCAAATCAAATTGAAATTTGGCTTTTTGCGCTTCACCCTGCTTCCCGCCAAAACAAAAAAGAAAAAGCGGACAAACCGGAAAAAAGCGACTAAGACAGATGAAAAGGTCTCCAAAAAAAATGAGCCGGGGGTCAAACCGGATTATATGAAAATGCTAAAAAACATCCAAAACGCAATCTCCCCTTTTATTGAAATATTTAAAAAGTTCAAACGCCATGTTATCATTGATCCTTTTCGTCTGCGGGCGGTGATGGTATCCGACGACGCTGCGGCGCTCGCCATACAGTACGGTGCGGTCTGTTCTGTGTTATATCCGGCATTGTCAATGATGAACAACTGGTTTGATGTCAAAAACATGCAGGTCGATTTATCAGTCGATTATTTAAAAACAGATTTTGAATTGTTTTTCAAAACCGGTGTTCAGTTTCGGCTGATTTATGCATTGCATGCGGTATTTGGGTTATTAAAACAACTTGTGATATTCCGACAAAAATTTATGAAAACAAGAAGGAAGGAAGAAAAATGAGCGAAAAAATTAAAGAGATGATGGATGTAACGCTTGAAAAAATTAAGGCAATGGCAACTGCGGATACCATTATCGGCAACCCGATCCACGTCGAGGATACCACGATTCTTCCGGTTTCCAAAGTCACCTATGGATTTGCATCCGGTGGATCCGATTTTGCGGCGAAAAACCAGCCCGGGAAAGATCTATTTGGCGGCGGTGGTGGCGCCGGTATGACAGTGACACCGGTCGCTTTTCTTGCCATTCACAATGACAATGTAAAAGTGCTGTCAATCGATCAATCCGGCGATGGCAATGCAATCGTAAATTTAATTCCGGAGTTGTTTGATAAGGTGACGTCTTTATTTAAAAAGAACGAAAAAGATAAGGACACATCCGAACAGAATTAGTAATGAATCATCACCTGCCGCATATACTTTTATCGGCGGGTGATGATTTTGATCAAAAAAATACTCTGTTTTTTCTGTGCTTTATGTTTAGTCGTCCCCTATTGCAGAACACGCGCTTTGTCGGTTTCAGCACAGGCTTATGTGTTGTATTGTCCATCGACAAGTGAAGTTGTTGCATCCGGAAACGCTACAAAGCGTATGTCAATGGCCAGTACAACCAAAATCATGACAGGCCTTTTGTTATGTGAAAGCGGCGATTTGGACAAAACTGTCGCAATCAAAAAAGAAATGGTGATGGTGGAAGGTACCTCTGCCGGTTTGCGCGCCGGCGATGTTATTTCCCGAAAAGATCTGTTATATGGTCTGATGCTGGAATCCGGAAATGATGCAGCAAATGTGATCGCTTATGAAATCGGAGGCAATAAAGAAAATTTTGCAAAACTGATGAATCAAAAAGCGGCACAGATCGGCATGAAAAACACGAATTTTATCACACCCAGCGGATTGGATGATGAGGCGCATTATACAACCGCTTACGATATGGCATTGCTCGCAGCTTATGCGATGCAAAATGAGGATTTTAAGCAAGCAGTTGGATCTAAAAATTATACCGCCGTTTACAACGATGGTAACAGTACCGTTACCTATTATAACCATAACCGGCTGCTGAGAAGTCTGGACGGCTGCGAAGGAATTAAAACCGGATTTACGAAAAAATCCGGTCGTTGCCTGGTGACCAGTTGTATGCGCGACGGCCTGCGTCTGATTGCCGTGACGTTAAATGCACCGGATGATTGGAATGATCACAAGCAACTTTATACATATGGATTTGATTGCTATCAAAAAACAGAATTGACCTATACCCTGCAGTCAACGATTTCAGTTGCCGGCGGTGAAAAACAAGAACTTGCCATTACGGCAGATGCAGTGGAGGTTTATTTAAATCAGGGAAACACGAAAAATATTTCTTATCAGATCTTTCTCCCCTCCTTTGTCTTTGCACCAGTCAAAAAAGGCGATGTGTTGGGACAAATCGTTTTTAAGTATGGGGATCAGATCGTTGCAACGGCTGCCATTCAAAGCACTGAAGATTGTGCATCGGTCAAAATGATAGAAAAAAATTATTGGGATTTGCTGTTGGAGAAACTGCTGTTATTGCTATCCCTATAAATATTGGATTAGAAAAGGAAAGAAAAAATGAAAAACGAGCCAGTAAGACTGCAAAAATATTTGTCACAATGCGGTGTCAGTTCCAGGCGGAAAGCCGAAGAGCTGATCTTGCAGGGCAAAGTTTTGGTCAATGGAAGAAAGGCCGGTATCGGCGATAAAATCATTCCGAATAAAGACAGGGTGACTGTATCTGGAAAACCGATCAAACAAAATAAACAACGTAGATACATCGTCCTGCATAAACCAAGAGGCTTTGTCACAACCATGCATGATGAATTGGATCGAAAATGTATCACCATGCTGATCAGGGATGTTGGCGAGCGAGTTTATCCTGTAGGTCGGTTGGATCGCAATTCCGAAGGAATGTTGTTGTTGACAAACGATGGTGAATTTGCTAATTTAATGACCCACCCTTCCTGCCATGTCCCGAAAACTTATCGTGTAACGGTGCGGCCGCCGTTTACCGATGAACATTTGACCCGGTTGATCGAAGGTGTCACATTGGACGACGGCTATAAAACCCAACCCGCAGATGTCAGTGTGGCTGTGCAGGAAGAAAACCGGGTTGTCTTTTTGATTACGATCTATGAGGGAAAAAACCGGCAGATCCGCAGAATGTGCGAGGCATTAGGACTGGAGTTGATTCGTTTAAAACGTATTGCGATCGGCGACGTGCGTCTTGGTATGCTTCCGCAGGGCAAGTGGCGTGAACTGAATGAACAGGAAATTCGCGCGCTTTATTCCTATGCAAAACGGGAAAACACAAAAGAAAGGAATCGAAAATGATTAAAATTGAACTGGCAAATGCCGACATGAAAGAAAAATTAAAACTGAAAAACGAAGCGTTTATTGTGACGCAAAAGGACGAGCTGCTCGGCTTTTGTGCTTTTGCATTAACACCGCCCGAAGTTCAGATTGAAAGGGCAGATTGTGAAGATATGGGCCTGTTGGACGGTCTGATCCGCCAAACGATGAGCTATGCGCTTGATCATGATTGCCGTTATGCTTTGTTTGAAAAAGATGTAAAACAAAAGGCGGTTTTGTTAAAAATTCTAAAAGAATACGAACAAAGTCTGGATATTTTAACTTTTTTTACAAACCTTAATCATTGCGAAAACATTTTATGAAAATTCTATTGACAAGTTGTCGGAAAATTGCTATAATAATGCTTGTCGCTATGAGTTATTAGCTCAGTTGGCAGAGCACCTGACTTTTAATCAGGGTGTCCGGGGTTCGAATCCCCGATAGCTCACCAAAAGTCCTGAAACAATCCTGTTTCAGGACTTTTGCACAAAACACAGAGTAGAAAATTGCGCGTTAAGTGTCGCCTGAACGGGGAGTTGTCGGGCGAACGAAAAGGCAAAAGCCTTGCGGTGCTTTTTTCGCATCCCGCTGGTAAATAAGAAGTGGCAGATCTCCTTATTTTACTAAGCGAAAAAATAAGGAGGTTTTTTTATTGCATATTTCATCCAATACGATTCAAAAGAAAAAAATCGCAATTGCAACCGAAACAGTCACCACCATTGCGATTTTGACCGCACTGTCGATTATTTGTTCGATGTTTTTAACGATCCGAGGCGGAACAATGATGAAGTTTTCCCCTACCTTTGTTATTGTTGCACTGGCTGCCAGACGCTATGGACCGCTTGGCGCCGGATTGGTCGCTTTTTTATCTGATCTGATCCAATTTTTCATGTTTCCGTCGCTTGGATTCAGTGTTGGAATCTGTTTGTCCGGTGTGTTAAGCGGTTTATTATTTGGATTTATTTTTTATAAGAAAATCAATATGCCGCGCATTTTGCTTGCCACTGTTTCCACACAAGTGCTTTGCAGTCTTGGTATCACAACATTAACCATGGTTTATATTGAAAGATGGTTTCCTCTGACTCCCCTTCTCTATTTCCGGTTGCTGCAAACTGCTATCATGATACCGGTGACGATCATTGTTTTATATTTGCTGTTTGTTAAGATTGATATTGCAAAACTGACCAAAGTCGTAAAATAAAAATAAGATAAAAAATTCCGGAGACCAAATCTCCGGAATTTTTTATTTTTCTTTCCTATTTTGTTCTTTAGATTCCACAGCGGTCTGATCATTAAATACAGGTTCTTCTTCAAACACAGACCGATGCACCATTTTACCGTTATGATAAACAAATTCGGGCAATTCTCTTTTTTCCTCTTGCGCCGCATAGTCGATTTCATCCGATTCAATCTTTTTCAGTCCAGCTGCAGTTTCCTCCGGATGTTTTTCATAATACGGATCCAGAATATATCTTTTAATGGAAGGAAATACAAAAAAAGCGATGGTATAAAAAATAAAACCGAAAAACAGCAACATCACAAAGGCGATACCAAGTCCCCACAAAAGCGCGTTAGCGCTGACAACCATTCCATAAATCAAAAGTGCTGTCAAGCCAATCCAAATGAGCAAGATAACAGATAAAAGTAGATTCCTGAAAAAGCATAAAAAGGCGAAAATCAGTGAATTTTTCAGAATTTCATATAACCTTAGCTTTAAAGTTACCGCCATCATATAGGCATAGTAGCTTGCAAATACAGCCACGACAGCGACAAAAACACTCACGCCAAGACCAATAATGCCCATGATTTCCGATCCGGGAGATGCAGAATAAAACGGAATCGCAACAGATAGCGCAATAATTAAAACATATTGCAGCAAAGCAATCAACGTGCATTGCTTCCAATTGGAAACATACGCCCTTTTCAGATCTTCCAGAAAAAAGCCTGGTTCTTCTCTGACATATTCCCTGCACATTTTTGTGACTGCACCGATCACGCCACCCAAAAGAATTGTCGGAAGGAAAGCAATCAACGTTAAAACAAAATCATACAAATTCACACTTTTCAGTGGCTCTGCGATACCGATTGCAGAAAACAGCATCGGCAACAAATTGCCGATCCCAACTGATAATAAAGCAACGATAATCACTGCGGTAAAAAAAATCACATTGAGCATCAAAATTTTAAAAAATTTGTCTTTATAAATTTCGAAGTATTTAAAAATTGAATTTTTTTCTAATGTTTGAATCGCCATTTTGTCTCCTGTTTTTTATTTAAAATTTAATCTTTTGTTTTTACTGCCCTGCTTTTGGATGAAATTTTTTATAAGACGCATCATATTTTTGCTTAATAATCTGTGCATATACCTGTGTGGAAGATATTCCGGAATGCCCTAACATATCTTTAATATCTTTAATGCCGGCACCGTTTTCCAGTAAATGTGCCGCAAAGGAATGGCGCATGGTATGTGGGGTAATGGATTTTTCAATACCGGCGCTTTGTGCATACCCTTTAATGATTTTCCAGAATCCCTGTCGGGTCAGACGTTCTCCGTTCATGTTTAAAAACAGTGCTTTTTCCGACCGATTGGATACCAATACCGGGCGGACGCGAACCAAATAATCTTCCACGGCCTTAACCGCGCTCTTATAAATCGGTATAATACGATCATTCTTTTCAGAAGTACAATGCAGCAAATTAACCTGCAGATTCACATTATCCAAATTCAGATCAATCAGCTCGCTGACCCGAACACCGGTGGCATATAATAACTCTAGCATTGCCTTATCCCGGCATCCGCGCAGTGTCGTAATGTCCGGCTGCGCCAAAAGCGCATCCACTTCCCTTTGGGATAAAATTTCCGGCAGCTTTTTTTCGACTTTTTCCAGCACAATATTTTTTGTCGGATTTTGATCGCATTGTCCATCAAAAATTAAAAATTGATAAAAACAACGGATAGAGGCTAAAACACGTACCAAAGTGGCATTCGTCTTACCTTGTTTTTTTAAAACATCTAAATACGTTTGAATACATTCCTTATTACATGAAGGTGCCCCCACCTCGTTTTCATCCAAATATTTTAAAAATTTGGATAAATCACGTCGGTAGGAATCCAACGTATTTTTTGATGCGTTTTTGGTATTGACCAAATAGTCTGAAAACGCCTGAATCAAATCCGTCATTTTTACAAATCCTTACCATTAAAATTTAAAGAAATCAAAGAAAACAGAGGACATAATCGAGTCTACAACAGCGGCTAAAAAGATAAAAACCAAAAAGAAAATAAACCGGTAGGAATACTTTTTAAAATCCGCAAGAAGCCCGCCGGTTTTTGCGTTGTTTTTACCAAACATCCGGCACATCAGCAAAGAAAAACGAAACGTTTCTCTGCAGGCAAAAATATAAACATAGGAGGTGATCAACAGCCCCGGCAATAAAATTAAAGAATAAAAGCCGATTCCGCCGGATACATATACGGCATAAAGATAACCGGACAAAAGACCAGAACGGTATCCATGATAAAAAATAATGAAAAATGCTGCAGCGCATCCGACAGTGCTCATGCCGCAAATATAGCATGTTGCTAAAACCAACAGATAAGAAGAAAGAGAATATAAAAAAGCAGTAAAAAATTTTTGTTGCGCCCTGGTTTCATAAAAATCATTGAAAACCGCACGAATTCCATAAAAAGAATCGTCACTGCTCAACTGTATCGACCATGCGCCGGCAATAATGCCGATCATCATCACCAACGTCAAAAGCATCAGTGAACGGTTTTGTTTGAGATAACTGTTGCAGCTGCTGATTTTATTATAAAAAACGACCGACTCCATCACTTTACCACCTTGTCCTTTCGATTGGTAAAGCATATGATGGACAAGAAAAATTTATTCCTGTTTTCCGAGCGCCTTAGACCGATCAAAACAAGCCTTAACCGCGTCTTTGATCACCTGATCAAATCCATTTGCCGCAAAGCTTTGCAGTGCCGCATAGGTCGTGCCATTTGGAGAAGTAACCATATCCGTTAATGCCTGTGCAGAAAGACCACTGTTTTTCAACAATTCGGCGCTGCCGATTAATGTTTGACAAAACAACTCCATCGCCTTTTCATAAGGCAGACCAAGCGTTTGCGCTTCCTCACAAACATTTTTGGCAAACTGGAATACGTAAGCGGGGCCGCTGCCACTGACGGCAGTCACAGCGTCCATTTGACTCTCTTCACAAACAACGGTGATCCCAGCCGTTTGAAAAACGCTTTGTGCATATTGAAATTCCTGTTCACAAACCGGAGGTAAACAACAGATACCTGTCGCGCCTTTCCCCTGCAGCAACGGCGTGTTCGGCATCACACGGATCACTTTGCAGTCCATTCCAAAAGCCTTTTTAATCGAGTCAATCGAAAGACCTGCAACCACACTGACGATGCATTTATCCGCTGTCATACCCGATTTGATTTCATCAATCACCTGATAGGCGATCTGCGGTTTGACCGCCAAAAAAATCATATCGCTCTTTTCAACCGCCTGCGCACCGGTCTCACAAATATGTGCGCCCTTTTCCCGGTATTTTCCCAAAGAATCTTTGCGCACATCAAATAGAAACAACGCATCCGGACGAATAAAGGAAGCACGCAGCATTCCGCCAAGAACGGCGCCTGCGATATTACCACCGGCGCCTATTACACCTATTTTCATCATTTCATCCTTTTATGTAAATTGAATAAAATTATTATAACAAAAACAGAAATAGATTGCAAGTGAAAAAACATCTTTCTCTAGGATTTATACAAGATGCCTTTTTTATGTCAATTTCTTTATGTTAAGTGCATAAATTTTATGTACACCGTTTATGTATACCACAACTTGTAGTGATGTAAATGTATTATGTATACCATTTGCCCGGAAAAATTAACCGGCATTTTTAAATGCCGGTTATGAAATGTGCTTATTCTGAACGTTTATTTTGAAAAGAAAAACAAGCTAATGTTTTTCTTTCATCTTTGCTCTTGCGATTTTCTGCATCGCATCGATCAGATACTGCGCTTCATAAGGCGAGGTAAAAACGGAAGGCGCAATTCTGACTGTCCCCTGCTCTGTTGTGCCGAAGGCTTTGTGCGCCAAAGGAGAACAATGCAGTCCGGCACGGACAGCGATATTTTTTTCACTTAACTGCTTTGCTGTTTCCTCACTGTGTTTTCCACGTATATTCAAGGACAGCACCGGTACAAACCTGCTGTCCGGGAACGGCGTGTAGAACTCGATATTCGGCTCTTTTTGCAGCGCCCGGTAAATCATTTGGATAATATCCGTTTCGTGCCGATAGATTTTATCGCCGCGGCACCGAACAAAATCCAGACCGGCAGAAATTCCCGCAATACCCGGTACATTGACTGTTCCGCTTTCATATTTATCCGGGGTAAAATCCGGTTGTTCCGGTAATTGAGATAAACTGCCTGTTCCGCCGTAAATCAAGGGACGCGGTAGATGATCTGTGATAAGAATCCCCGTTCCCATCGGCGCATATAACCCTTTATGCGGCGCAACACACAAATAATGACATCCGATTTTTTCAATGTCAACAGGAATTGTTCCGGCCGACTGCGCGGCGTCGATTATAAAAATCAGTTTTTGCTCTGCACATAATTTTCCGATCTTTTCGACCGGTAAAATTCGACCAAACACATTAGAAGCATGCAGGCAAATGATCGCTTTTGTATTTGGCTGAATACACTGCCGGAAATTTTGAAGTGTTTGTGTGTCGTCTGTTGAAATTTCGGCGATATCAAAGCTGATTCCCTTTTGCTGCAGCGCATAAACGCTTCTGTAAACCGCATTGTGTTCCAAGGAGGAGATAATCACATGATCACCGGGCTGAAAAAGTCCCTGAATCACGGTGTTTAGCGCTGCTGTGCAGCTGGATGTGAAAACAACATCCTCCGGACTGGCGGCATTGAAATAATCCGCTATCTTTTTTCTTGTTTCATAAATCATTGCGGCGCATTCCATCGACATTTGATGTCCGCCCCTGCCGGGGTTTGCCGCATATTTTTGCATTGCATTGTTCACTGCATGGATCACACACTGCGGTTTGGGCGATGTGGTTGCAGCATTATCGAAATAAATCAATTGCCGTCTTCCGCAGATGAAATTTGGATTCCGTTTTCTTTGAGAATTTCCTCTGCTCTGGTCCGACTGCTGTCAATAATCAAAATGCTGAATCCGCAACCACGAGAATTCAGACTGTTAGACCCTCTTTCCACATAGGCTGTGATTCCATAGTCCTTTAAAATGTCCCTTGCTCGCATCGCTTTGTTGACCGAGCCTATAAAAATCAGTTCTTTTTTCAATCAATCATCCCTAACTTCAAAATAAATAAGCCCCAATACATATTATGCATCGGGACTTATTTTGTTTGAAAGTTATTGGTTATCTACTAAAACGGCAGCTTTTGCGGCAATTCCCTCCTGTGTGCCGGTAAATCCCAGCCCTTCCTCAGTGGTTGCTTTCACACTAACATCGGTGATTTTTAAGCTGCATGCCGCGGCGATATTCTTTCGCATTTCATCGATGAAGGGGCGCATTTTCGGTTGTTGCGCAATAATGACCGCGTCGATATTCACAATCAAAAAGCCATGTGATTTAATGTGTTCCACTGCTGTTTTTAATAATTGCAGGCTGTCGGCGTCTTTATATTGCTGATCTGTGTCTGGAAACAGCACGCCGATATCCCCTAAAGCGCAAGCGCCCAAAATGGCGTCGGTTATCGCGTGCAGCAAAACGTCTGCGTCCGAATGTCCCAGAAGCCCTTTTTCAAACGGTATCCTGACCCCGCCGAGAATCAGCTTCCGGTTTTCGGTTAATCGATGAACATCGTATCCTATACCAATCCGCATTTTATTTTCTCCTTTTATAAAATTATAGAAGATCGCACAATATTGCATTTTGCACCAAAAAGCCTTTTCGGGTCAGTGCAATTCGATCACCCTGCATTTGCATCAACTGATGTTTTTCCATTTTTCTGCATGTATCCAAAAATCGTTCCGGAGCCTTTAAGCCGCGTTTTATACATTCGGACAGCCGGATACCTTCTTTTAAACGCAGTCCCAGCATGATATATTCCTGCAAAAGATAGGCCGGTTCGTCTTCTATCATTTCTCCGCCGTTGATAAAATACTGGATATCCCGCGGGAAAAACATGCGTTTTCCGTTAAAAAAAGAATGCGCGGCAGGACCAAGACCAATATAATCCTCCAGCTTCCAATATAATAGATTGTGTCTGGAATGAAAGCCCGGCTTTGCAAAATTGGAAATCTCATATTGCTCAAATCCGGCGCTTTCCAATGCGTCGCATAAAAACAAATATAAATCAGCCACACGGTCGTCATTGGGAAAAAGTGTTTTTGAAAGGTTTGCGAACGGTGTTTTCGGCTCGATTTTCAGCATATAAGCGGAAATATGCGTCAAAGGCAGAGCTGCACAAAAAGCAATCGTTTCCGCCAATGTTTTTTCCGTCTGTTCCGGCAACCCCAACATGATATCTGCTGACAGATTATGAATGCCGCTGTCAAATGCCGCTAAAACCGCTTGTTCAAAATCCTTCGCGGAGTGCTTTCTTCCCAAAAAGCGCAACTGTGCAGGATTGGCCGACTGCAACCCAAGTGAAACACGGTTGACACCCGCTGCCTGAATTTGTTTGAAAAAATCCGGATGATACACATTTGGGTTGCATTCCACCGTGATTTCGGCATTTTTCTTATCGTTGATATGCGATAATAGATCTGCGATCCGATCGCCGCCGATGATGGACGGCGTTCCGCCGCCAAAATAAACGGTATCAAAACAACGATTTTTCAGTTCCTTTCGGTTTTTCAACGCCGTTACATACCGGTCGACTTCTTCCCGGTTAAAGGGCAGAGAATAAAAATCGCAGTAACCGCATTTTACAGCGCAAAAAGGAATATGCAGATATAGCCCTGTCAAATGCAAATCTCCCTTTCTGTTCAGGCTTTTTATTTATTTTAAATCAAATTTATGTTTTTGTCCATAAATATTTGCATTTTTCCCGGATTTTGCCGGATAATAGAATAAAAACCTTGACTTATTTTCAAAATGGATTTAAAATAAATAATAATATGTTGTGGAATTATTTATTTTATATATAAAAAATTCAACACCGAGATTTCTGTTTGGCCCGTTGCTAAAAACAGAAACAAAAACTTAGGTTTGAGTGCGGCTGCTCTTACCTTTGTGTTTTGGTGCTTAAAATTCTGATTGGAGGTATCTATTTGGCAAACCAAAAACAAACGTCAAAATCAAAAACAGCTGAAAAGCCGGCTAAAAAAAGCCCGGCAGCGCAAACAAAGAAAAGCGCTTATAAAACAACGGCAAAACCAAAACAAACTGCGGCCTCAAAAAAAGTATCGGGACAGTCCGGAAATAAAACCACTAGAAAAACAACCGCGCAAACGAAAAAGAAAGTAATCGACAAAACACCGAAAACGCCGCTGCGGATCATTCCGCTTGGCGGATTGGATGAAATCGGGAAAAACTGCACGGTTTATGAATATGAAGATGAGATGATCATTATCGATTGCGGCATGGCGTTTCCGGATGATGAAATGCCGGGCGTCGATATTGTGATTCCCGATATTTCTTATATTGTTAAAAATAAAGATAAAATCAAAGGTTTGTTCGTCACCCACGGGCATGAAGATCATATCGGCTCTATCCCCTATCTGTTGCGGGAAATCAACATCCCGGTCTATTCCACAAAATTGACGCTGGGACTTATCAACGGCAAATTAAAAGAACACGCTTTGGATAAACGCGCAAAGCTGATTGAAAAGAAAGCCGGCGACGTTGTCAAGGCCGGAAAGTTTTCAGTGGAATTTATCCATGTGAACCATTCGATTCCCGATGCGGTCGCTTTTGCGATCCGCACACCGGTCGGCGTTATCCTGCATACCGGGGACTTTAAAATCGATTCAACACCGATCGACGGCGGTATCATTGACCTTGCAAGAATTTCAGCGCTCGGCAATGAGGGGATTTTAGCGCTTCTGTCCGATTCGACCAACGCGGAACGTCACGGATTTACCATGAGTGAAAGAACAGTTGGCGAATCCTTTTCGCAATTGTTCAAAAATGCCGCAAAAAACCGAATTATTGTTGCAACCTTTTCATCCAACATTCACAGAATCCAGCAGATTATCGACGAAGCGGTGAAATGCAAACGAAAAGTCGCCGTCAACGGTCGTTCCATGATCAATGTGGTGACGATTGCACGTGAACTCGGCTATCTGCATATTCCGGACGGTGTGCTTATCGAAATCGAAACGATCAATCGGTATGCACCGGAACAATTGGTTTTGATTACTACCGGTTCGCAGGGCGAGCCGATGTCCGCTCTTTTCCGCATGTCCCAAGGCGATCATAGAAACGTTTCCATCAAGCCGACCGATACCATTATCATCAGTGCAAGTCCGATTCCGGGTAACGAAAAAACGGTTTCCAACGTTGTCAACAGCCTGATGAAACTGGGCGCACACGTGGTATATGAAAAAATGTATGACGTGCATGTTTCCGGGCACGCCTGTCAGGAAGAGCTGAAAATGATGCTGGCGCTTGCAAAACCGAAATTTTTCATTCCGGTGCACGGTGAACAAAAACAGCTGCGCCGCCACAGCGAAATGGCGATGCAGGTTGGCATTCATCCGAAAAATATCACCATTGCCAGCAACGGCAAAGTGATCGAGCTTATGCCGAATTCCGTGAAAATCAATGGCGCTGTGCAGTCCGGACGCGTGCTGGTCGACGGGCTCGGCGTCGGTGATGTGGGCAGCATCGTTTTGCGGGATAGAAAACATCTGGCGGAAGACGGTATTATCATTGCCGTGATGACGGTGGATTCCGCTTCCGGCGATATTGTTTCCGGACCTGAGATCATCTCCAGGGGCTTTGTGTATGTCCGGGAAAGTGAAGAATTGATGCAGGAAGCAAAATATATCATCGAAAAGTCTGTTGCTTTTTCCTATCATGCCAAACATGTGGACTGGAGCACTGTGAAATCTAAAATCAGGGATGATTTGTCCCGGTTTTTATATGAAAGAACCAAACGCAGCCCGATGATCCTGCCGATCATCATGGAAATTTAAAAGACAGGAGTTAAAAAACATGAAAGCAAGATTACCAAAAGAATATCAATCCAAAAGTCAGGGCGAACTCTTAAAACAAGCGCAAAAAATGCAGGAAGATATGACGGCCCTGCAGGCAGAACTGGATGAACGGGAATTCACAGCATCCGCCGGCGGCGATATGGTCACGGCAACCGTTAACGGCAAACACGAGATCAAATCGCTTAAAATCAGCCCCGAACTGCTGCAAGAGGCGCAGGAAGATGCGGAAATGCTTGAAGATCTGATCATCACAGCCGTCAATCAGGCGGTCAAAACCGCAACGGAAACTTCCGATGCAGAACTTTCCAAAGTGACCGGCGGATTGAATATTCCCGGCCTGTTTTAACACGTTTTAATACTTTAAAAATAAAAGGATAGAAAAACAAGTATGGCCTATCATGTTCCTGCTTTGCAGAATTTGATCGATAAATTCGCATCCCTTCCCGGCATCGGTCGAAAATCTGCACAGCGTATTGCGTTTCATGTTTTAAATCTGCCGGATGACGCGATCAAAAGTTTTTCCGACGCCATTTTGGAAGCGCATGAGAAAATTCATTGCTGTAAGATCTGTCAGACATTGACCGATTCCGAAATTTGTTCGATCTGCGCGCAAAATGACCGGGATAAATCCATCATTTGCGTGGTGGAAAGTCCGCAGGATGTCATGGCATTTGAGCGTACCAAAGAATATAACGGAACTTATCATGTGCTGCATGGTCTGATCTCTCCAATCGATGGTGTCACACCAGACCAATTGAAAATCAAAGAATTGTTGGTTCGGGTGACGGAAAACGATATTGAAGAAGTGATTATGGCGACCAATCCAACGGTAGAGGGTGAAGCGACCGCTATGTATATCTCCAAACTTTTAAAGCCGTTTGGCGTGAAGGTCAGCCGGCTGGCATATGGGATTCCGGTCGGCGGCAGCCTGGAATATGCGGATGAAGTCACCCTGATGCGCGCGTTGGAAGGCAGAAATATTTTAGAATAGAAAGGAAGGTGCCGGTGGAATATGGCAAACAAAACAAACAGCGCAGTTATTGCACAAAATAAAAAAGCCTATCATGATTATTTTATTTTGGATCAATATGAAGCCGGCATCGAGTTGCTTGGCACAGAAGTCAAATCGCTGCGCTGCAACGGCGCCAATTTAAAAGACGCATGGTGCCGCATTGTGAACGGCGAAATCTTTATAAACGGTATGCATATCGCGCCCTATGAAATGGGAAATATATTTAACAAGGATCCGTATCGCGTGCGGCGGCTATTGATGCACAAAAAGGAAATCAACAGTCTTTTTGGAAAAGTAAAACAGGAAAGTCTCACGCTGATTCCTTTGTCTGTGTACTTTAAAGGCTCTAAGGTAAAAGTATGCGTTGGCCTTTGCAAGGGTAAGAAAATTTATGATAAACGCGAAGTGATGGCCAAAAGAGACGCAAAACGCGATATCGACCGTGCACTCAAGCAAAGAAACCAGTAAATCCCGCTTGCAAACGTTTGTTTTTTGTGTTACAATGAATTCCCCTTTTCGGGGTAGATTGATTATGGGGGCGTAAAGGTTTCGACGGGGATTTTGCATCATGATTAGCGAGCAGCGGTGCGGTACCGCTTTAATCCGCCGCAATTTTATAAATTAAACAACAACAATAAAGTTGCTTTAGCAGCCTAAGTGCTGCTCGTTCCCACCGGGAGGACCACGGCCCGGTGCGGGGCGTCAAACAGTGGTGCACGTGCGTTTGAGAGAACACTGTATCAAACCATGAATCAAAGTGTTACCGCAGCCACAAGCCCGTTAACCGGCGTGTGATTGCGGGAAATTTAATCGGTTAACTGCGCTCGGAGAAGGTCATGAGAATAGATTTTCGGACGGGAGTTCGACTCTCCCCGCCTCCACCAGCGGCAAGCTGCCTCTCCCAAGACGCGCACCTCATTTTCGTGGGGTGCGTTTTGTTTTGTGCCCGCGTTTGGGGCAGATATCTTTTTTGCCAACGCTTCCCACGTCGGAGCAAAGTTCGCTTTGCTCCTCCTACACGCTAAAAAGTCACACTCTGTTCACCTGCTCGGTTGTAAACGCCCTCGCAACGGTTCGCTGTCGCTACCAACTTTTTGCGAGTATGAGAGTTCAGCTCCCACCGCCGAAATGCTGAAAATATCTTTTTTATTTTCCTTTAGAGAATACAGAACCGTTGAGAAAGCGGCGGTTTTTCTTACATTTCGTATGTTTATGCGGTTTATTTTTCTGTCCATCATTGCCTTAAAAGCAAAAGAATCTCTTTTAATTTTTTCGAGAATTTTAAAATCAGCTTTTCTATAATATCTCCAAAATAAAAAAGCGCATGATTATTGAGGCTTAACCTCCCGCAATCATGCGCCGAATTAATTATTTATTTTATTATTGTTGAGTTGGTTTTTCACAAACTATTTTTAAAACCTTTGCTTCAACTATATCGTATTTGCTAGAAACCATAACGTATGTGCTTTCTTCTGAAATATATTCTCTGCTATAAATATAGTTATTTTGAGCTATTTCATCGCCAACTAAATCTCCTTTTTCATTATAAAATCCAAAATAAATTTGACGATAAAAATATTCATCATACTCGTCTACATATTTTTGTGTAGTTTTAGAAGTGAATGTCATTTCTCCTGAAAAATACCCCTCCTCATTTTTGCATGAAGATATGTCTATATTGCTTATAATCATATATTCATTGTCAGGTTCAAGCGTTATTTGCTCATTTTGAGGATCCGTCTTTTCGGTTGTTTCTGTAACATCGTCATAACCATTAGAAGTTTCGGACATGCTGCTTTCGGAATTTTTGTTTTCATTATCATTTTTACAAGCGGTTGAAAACAACATTAAAATCGCCATTATAACCAATAATATGCTTTTTTTCATAGTATAATCCCCTCTCATTTTATGTCTTTTAAAAGCTGCCATAGCACAACAAAAGGGAGAGCTAATATGCTAATTATTGCTATTAAGCAACCGCTTCTATCTTTTTTCATGTGTGACTCTCCCTTCTTTTTTCTTAATTATATCACGAACAAGATCGTAATGCAACCATTTTGTACCAAGTTGTTCTGCCAATACCCAATTTTTCGCAACATTGATTGACAGTCAACTCTCCTCTTTTTTGTTTTTTCAGATACTTTTTGCAGAATATCAGTTCTTTTCTAGGCTTTGCGTTTTTATTAAACTTTTGAAACTTTAATCTTGACAGCAGGTAGTTTTTGTGCTATCCTAATCTCAAAGTCAGATAGCTTTAACGGTGTGGGCAATTGCAGCCCTCTTCGCGTTAATAGTTGTCTGACTTTTTTATATTTTCGGATTTTGATACAAACCCTTTTTCATGATATGTGATAGAAAAAACAGAAAAACAATGTGGGTTATTAAAAATATATACAAAAACAGTAAAAATTTTACACAATAGGATTTAAATCCAGATAGATCAATAAATCTAAAATTTTATTCAAAATATCCTTGACAAATATTTCTAATCACTATATAATACTATACGTCGACAACATTGCACAAGAGGGTCGTCGGAGAATTCCGGCGGCTCTCTTCCTTTTTAATTGACAGTTTTATTCTTTTCTGTTATCGTTATATCATATCGTTTTAAAGAGTGAAATGAGGTTTTAAAATGAAATTTGAAGCATTAATCGATATTGCCAAAAACACGTTAAATCCCAGGCAATTGTCTGAGAATGCAGAGGCCGGTTCTGTTGCCGCGGCATTGGTAACGGATCAGGGCAACGTTTATCGCGGCGTGTGCATTGATGTTCCCTGCTCCATGGGATTTTGTGCCGAACATGCGGCGATCGCGGCAATGATCACAGCCGGAGAAAGCAGGATTGAAAAGTTGGTTGCTGTTTGCGAGGATGGAGATATTGTCGCTCCAACCTTCGAAATCTCAAAAACTCTTTTTTTTATTTTCCTTTAGAGAACACGGAACCGTCAAGAAATCGGCAGTTTTTCTTATGTACCGTATATTTATGTGATTTTTTCCAATATTCATAACGGATTTGGTGTGACTAAAACGCTCATTTTGCACTATAAAAAGTTACACGAAATCGTACTGAAGTTTCATGGAAAAATTAGTCAGTACATATTAAAGACGCGACTTCCAAATCTGCAATAGAAACCTAAAAACAACAGTTTATTGGCGTATTCATTCTCGCTTATGATGATTGACTGCATTCATCCAGAATCTACAATCCAATTTATATATAATTCTTACATACTACTTGTTTACAACTTGTCCTAATATCATTTGTTCGCTTTTATACAAATGACGTATAACATCAATGAGCTGTGGTAACAAAGCTGCTTGTTTCGTATAATTATATTTTAATGATAACAAACGTAAATTTTCAGATGCTTTAACGACATCGTTTTCATAAGACGAAAAAATGCAGGGTTCAATATACTTGCATTCAGCCAGCCGCTTCAGCCGTTTGCACATGCAAATTTTATGTTCTTTCACTGTTAAAAAAGTTCGTGCATCAAGCTGATCCACAATAAGATCGCCATCCAAAACCATTTGGACATATTTCTCGAGCATTATCATAGTAATGATTCCACAAATCAAACCCTGTTTATCTTTGCAATCAGGTGTGATACTATGAAGATATTTTTTTATTCCGAAATATATATGATCAATTTCTAAGGGGATGCTGATTTCTTCAATACATTTTATCCCCAATAATTCCCCTTGATAATTTACATATTCCGAATGAAACCCTTTATAAAAACTCTCTTGCGGTATCTCTAATAAGCCAAAATGCCGATCAGATTTATAGGCTGCGATCGTATAGGTTTTCTGTTTATTATTTAAGCCTAACAGAATACCGTCATGGCTTAAATGACAATTATTTTCATCCCCTTTGTTTTGAATATAATAATCGTCCACACCCATGAAATTCACATAAAATCCACTTTCTAGCATTGCCTGTATGTTTTCACCCACACTGTACCGTGCAAATTGATTTATGATTCCCGATTTTTGTAATACTGAAATGTTCCATGCATGCGTATTTTCAACGATAATTCCCGGAGATTCTTCTTTTCCTGTTAAAAATTTATCATTGCATAAAAGCTGAATGCAATTATTAAAATACCAATTATCAGATGTTGGATTGTTTTGGAGTACAATACAAGCGGCAGCTTTCCAATGATATGCACTAAACATAGGGGTATGAAAGGGCAATTCAATTTTATTTTTCATTTATGGCTGTTCCTCCTGACGACAAACAATTTATAATCTGTAAATACATTTTATTCATATCATCAGGTTCCCCCAAACGATAAACCGGCAATCTAAATAACTCATAAAATTTACAACATAAGTTGCTGAATTCATCTTCTGATAGTTCTCTCTTTTTTCCATAATAACCAGACGTTCCGTCGAAATTGACGAGTGGAAATATTACTAATCCAATAACGTGACAATCAACACCGCCTTCAATAAAATTAATGGTTCGCTTAATACAATTAAGCCCATCGTCTGCATTCACACATAATATTACCAAGTCTGGCTGCAACCCTAAAATAAATTCATATTGTCCTAATGGATATGTATTTAAATTTCCTTCATAACTCGTAATCATTCCAGATTGTGTGCCACCGATAATAATATCAACACCTGACTGAGATATTTCATTTGTTTTATGATTAATATATTCAATAGTTTCATGCCGACTGATGCTATTCGAGTGATGGAATCCATAGTGAAAGCATTCGTCCATTCCAAACAAATATGCCGTAGGCTCTGTTCCGATTTGTCCTACTTTATATTGATCTTGCAAAAACAATTTCCGTAATTGCAGTTGTAATGAAAATTTCCCCTGCTTCGGACCAGTACCACAGACACATACTGTAGGGGTCATGTGACGAAAAAGTTTGCCGTAAGGGATATGATAAACATCTTCTTTTGTAATCTTCGGCGTAAAATACCGATGGCGGTTTTCAATTTCGATAGTATCGGAAATATCCTCAAACGAATAAATGAATTTATGTTTTTTTTGAAGATTGCTAATCAGTTCGTACCAATTAAATCGACCCTGCAATAGATAGGATAACTCATAGCAATGTCCAATAATGATCGTATCAAAGCTGTCCCAGTCCAGATTCTGAATGTCCTTGATCCTATTTTGGCTTTTGAAAGGCATATTCAACACCTGATAGGGATACCTCCCTACATTTCCTGAAAATTTTACGTCATAGACATCAATGATATTAATCCGCAAAAGTTCCTCAAATCTGATTAGACTATGCATTTCTTTGTTAAATGGAAATATAACCGCATTAGTTGGCATATGGGGTAAGGTGGTATTCTGAACAGATCGTTTATGCTGCATCAACGGAGGAAGTATGGATCTTTGTTTTAGTTTTTGCCGTACCTTTATCAAACTTAACGGCATAGCAAATTGTGAAATGATTCCAGTCACGTTTGCACAAGCAAAACTATTCCCCGCAAGAAATGTGTAAGACATGTCTTTCCAAGGAACTCTCTGTAAACTTCCTTTAGCACCGATGTCAACATACGCATCATCCAGATAAATTAAATCATTCGGTTTAATACACCGTTCGTCGGAATAAATGGAATCGATGATCATCGCCAAATGTGCTGTTATAGAAATCGTAATATTCCTTTAAATAATGCGGCATCGTCATTTCACAGGTAAGATTAGAACGAATCAAAATTTTCATTGTTCTTGTATTAACATGATTCTTGATATAGAGTAAGTTATTAATAATTGTATCAAACGTGAGGCGATTTCCAGCTAAAACTCTGTATTCATTGTGCGTCTTTTTGATACCATCAACCGTTACTGTGATCTCCGTAACTCTGCTTTTAATTAATTTATCGATATTTGCGGGTGTCAACAAGTACCCATTCGTAGTAACATTTGAAGAATATGGTTTTTTAGCTTTACGGCACAAAGCAATCACTTTGTCAGAAACCTCTTCAATTGCTGCAATATTCAACAGGGGTTCTCCGCCAAACCAATTGATTCTAACACCACAGTAATTAGAAATATTTTTTGCTATATAATTGACAATTCCCTCTTTTGTTTCATCGGATAAAACATCTTTTTGAAATTCCAGCGCACAATATTTGCATCGAAAATTACAATCTTTTGTTGTGTGAACTACTAAAACTAGGTAAGGACTCATCATACGCTTCATATATAAAAAATTGCGCGCCTCAATTTCGTTTACGCAGTCATCTACAAAATATCCACGTTTTGTCAGTTCACCAAATATTGCATGATAGTCCATTGATGAACTAAAATCATTGTCTAGCCAATGTAGAACAGGATCAGAATTTTCCCTCTTAATTTTACAAATGCTTTCTATACCTCTCAGGCCATTAAATAATAATAGATTGCGATCTTCGTCATAGTCGATAATATTAAACATGGAAGCTTTCAATATTTTCACATCCCCACTTGGTGTCTAATTATAGTATTTTGCTTGTTGATCAAACATTTTCCTGTATATTCCATTATAACTTCGTAACTGTTCATGCGTACCGCTTTCAACAATTCTTCCATGATCAAATACTGCGATAGAATCACAAAATTGACACGACGAAAGACGGTGTGAAATATAAATCACCATTTTATTTTCTGTCAGATCATTAAAATTCTGATATATTTCATGTTCGGCCATCGGATCTAACGACGCTGTCGGTTCATCCAAAATTGCAAATGGGGATTCGAGATACCATGCACGAGCAATCGCTATTTTCTGCTGTTCACCACCGGAAGGTTCAAATCCGCATTCATCAAAACTTTTATATATCGAGGTATTAAAGCCATTAGGCAATGATGCCACTTTGTTTTTTAAACCCAAACGTTCAGTTAGAAAGTCAAGCCTATTTTGG
Source organism: uncultured Clostridia bacterium (assembly GCA_946493765.1). Lineage (GTDB taxonomy): Bacteria > Bacillota > Clostridia > Oscillospirales > Acutalibacteraceae > RUG11462. The sequence continues at coordinate 83,539 of CAMMAZ010000001.1, forward strand.
TTAACTTCTTTGTTAAGGCAAATATTTTCTTTCAGAGAAAAGGTGAATAATTTAAAGTCCTGAAAAACAACAGAGAATAGTTTCATATATTTAGCCGAATCATACTCACTGATATTTGTGCCATCCAATAAAATTTCGCCTTCGGTCACCGGATATAAGCCACATAACAATTTTATAAATGTTGTTTTCCCTGCTCCATTTGCGCCTACAATGGATAACTTTTCATTCGAATGAATACATATCGAAATATTTTCAAGCGCATATTCCTCAGAACGAGGATATCGAAAAGATACATTCTTAAATTCTATCGTATGTTGCTTTGTTTCTTGCACTTTTTTCTTTCCTTTTTCAAGACAACTGAAATTTTTCATAAACGCAACATATTCATGAGCATATCGGCATCGTTTATAAATATCCTGTATTCCTCCTATAATAGATTGTAAAGACCCGTTAAAATTCTGACTGGAGGTTAACAACATTGTGAAATCACCAATAGTGATCATTTTAGTCAATGCTAGAAGTCCAATATATATGTATATAATTCCATCATACACGCCACTGAACATATTTTTCACAAAGTCATATCTAAATAATTCGTCCGCCTCCTTATGAAATATTTCCGATAAGTCTTTATTGTATTGATTCGCTTTGTTTACCATCATTTCCTCAGCATTATATAGACGAATATCCTTACCGTATTTAAAATCTGATAACTGAGAAAATACATAATCAAAGCCACGGTTCATTTTGGAAAGTTGATCGTAGTATTTCAACCCAACGTTATTCCTTTTTGCCTCAAATACTGATATTAAAAAAACAAACAGTACAATAACGACTAATACCAAAGGGGCTTTTAAAGCCAGAACCGATATGACTCCAACTAATATTACAAAGGAGGAAATTATATTTTTAATACAGCCGACTATACCACCAACACCACCCGAATACCAATCCATCCCAGTTTTCGCTCTTTGTAGGCCATCCAGGATTTGAGGATCCTCCGTATATTCAAATTTCATCTTCATTACATGCAAAGATAATTGCTGATTGAAATAGCGTTCAAACAAATCATCTATGTTGGACATGGCAGTAGAGATGATAGACAACAAATATGATAACCCTATGTTACCCAGCACTAACACAATTAAATACGTAATAATCAGCTTTAAGTTCATATTTCCAATCAACTCATCAATCAAAAACTTTGGAAAGAAGATGTTAATAAAAGGATGTATTATGCTTAAAATAATATCTAAAGCTGCAAGAAGAAAATAGCTCGGTTTATAACGAAATGCTTTAGGAAATAAATAATAAACTGTATCCAGCGTCAACGTGATTGCTTGTTTATTTATTCGCTTTTTCATGATTGTTTTTGCTCCTGATTCCTATAATATTGTGCCTGTACCTCAAACAGCTGATAATACTCACCTTTTTTCCGAATTAAGTTTTCATGTGTATCATATTCTTTTAAGATGCCGTCAGAGAAAAGCGCTATTGTATCACAAAAGCGTGTGGATGCTAGTCTATGTGAAATATAAATGGCTGACTTTGCTCCAATGATTTGATCAAAATTTGTATACACCTGATATTCAGCCAGTGGGTCTAAAGCAGATGTTGGTTCATCTAATATAATCACGGGAGCATCCTTATACAATGCTCGGGCAAGCGCTAACTTTTGCTTTTCACCTCCCGATAAATCAATTCCATCATCATGGAATATCTTTAACATTTGGGAAGCTATTCCGTTGGGAAGTGAATGCAATTTATCTTTAAGCCCCACCTTTTCCGCTGCTTCTATTGCCTTGGCTTCATTAGTTTTTTCAGGTATTTTCATCGATATGTTCTCCGATAAGGGAAATGCAAACACTTCAATGTCTTGGAAAACTGGTGCAAACAATGCGTAATATGATTCTTTACTAAATGTATTGATATCAATTCCATTCAAATAAATACGCCCTTCACTTGGCGTATATAAACCGCATAAAAGCTTTATAAAAGTAGATTTACCGGCACCATTTAAACCGACAACAGCCAACCGGGTTCCTGAAGAAATCGTTAATGAAAGATTTTTCAGTGCATATGTATCTTGCCCTGGATATTTAAAGGAAACATTTTTAAATTCAAAAACATATTGATTCTGCTGCGGTACTTCTTTTCCTCCACCTTCTTTACCGAATGCTAAAAAATTTCTAAAATCATTTATCTGACGAGATTGCAGACGCAAATTCGCTATATTTGATAGAAGTGATCCAACCGTATTAAAAAAAGTACGTATTGTTCCAAGATATAATGTAAAATTTCCAATACTTAAGCTTTTATATAATACGTTATAAATAAGCCAGATATATATAATTCCTTCTTGAAAAAGTGCTGCAATTTGGTTTAAACCAGTTGCCTTTAACCACCGTTTTTTCGATTCGCTGATTTTATCATGAATTTCACTATCAATTTTTTTATGTTTATCCAATAAATATTCTGATAAATTAAATACCCTAATATCCTTTGCGTAAGAAAAATCCTGTTCAACCCCGGCGATATAACCCTGTTCTCGGAATTTTTCAGAAAGAGTATCCCATGTCTTTATTTTATCCATTTTTTTTGTACGATCTGTGATAATATAACTTATAACAGCTAAGATTAATATAAATCCTAATATCAGAGGGTTTAAAAACGATATAATTGTAATAGACATAATAATTTTACAGGTGCTGGTAAACAAACCTTGTATGGACCTTAAAAAACCTTCTACACCATCTGAATTACCTTCAGTAGCTTTCTCCGCCCTTTGTGAAAGATCCAGCACAGCAGGGATTTCGAGGTTTTCATAATCCATATTTAAAAGCTTTTTCATCCTAAGTGGGATAAAACTCATTCGCGCATGAATAATTCTCCACCAATTCTGAAAATTTAAAAAACTGTCTACTTCCATTAAAATGATTTCTGCTATTACAATAAAAATTAAAGAATATATAAACGATGAGACACTCACATTATTTGTAACTTGATCAATGACTATTTTTGATAAAAATAGCCATATAAAAGTAATAAAAGTACCTACAATCGCCTGTATAACCATCATCGGTACGAACGCTTTTTGGTTCCTATATACCTGTTTTAATACAAATAAAATATTGCTAAATATAGAATATTCTTTGGTTATTTCACTTGACTTTTTATATGACATTGTTTTTATAACCCGCCTTCGTAAGATGTATTCCATTATCTATTTATAAAATAATTTTTTATAGACTTTTCTGATTACGAGTCTGCCTCGATATTTTGATAAGTTATTCTTTTTAAAAATTTCGTTTTTCATCGTTCCAGAATTGTGAATTAATCCCTTATCCAATTATTGTCATTTTACTCAATGATTTGTATTTTGTCAACAGTATATTTCATTTTTTTATATTTTTTTGTAATTATTGAATTATCTGATTTACTGTCACTATTAAGTTTTGGAGTTACACGAATATCTAAAAATTTGTTTTTTCTCTATGCATAAATTTTAAAGCTCAAGAAATTTAAAAGAATTTTAAAAGATATTCAAAATACTATTGACAAATATTTCTAAGTGATATATAATATACATCGACAACATTGCACAAGAGGGTCGTCGGAGAATTCCGGCGGCTCTCTTCCTTTTTAATTGACAGTTTTATTCTTTTCTGTTATCGTTATATCATATCGTTTTAAAGAGTGAAATGAGGTTTTAAAATGAAATTTGAAGCATTAATCGATATTGCCAAAAACACGTTAAATCCCAGGCAATTGTCTGAGAATGCAGAGGCCGGTTCTGTTGCCGCGGCATTGGTAACGGATCAGGGCAACGTTTATCGCGGCGTGTGCATTGATGTTCCCTGCTCCATGGGATTTTGTGCCGAACATGCGGCGATCGCGGCAATGATCACAGCCGGAGAAAGCAGGATTGAAAAGCTGGTTGCTGTTTGCGAGGATGGAGACATTGTCGCCCCCTGTGGCAGATGTCGGGAATTCATGTATCAGATCAACAAAGAAAATTTGCGAACAAAAATCATGCTGGCTAACAAAGTCGTGACGCTAAACGACTTATTACCGCATATTTGGAAAGACTGATCTACTGATTGCACAAAAAAATAAAACCGCCTGAATGGCGGTTTTATTTTTTATCAGCTTAAAAAAATTCCAGTTAGAACAAAATCTTCGACCTTCAACACACGATTGTTTGTTTTTATTTTTTCAAAGCATACCCTGTGATAACCGCCCTGCTGGCACAGCGCGGCAAAAAAATCAAATCGGTTGATGCCAGGCGGAAATTGCCTGCATAATTCATAATTCAACTCCAGGCAATCCCGATCAAACCAAAGGCGTGTCTGCTCGTCGCCGACAAAAATCGTCAGCTTATCCGGCACGATTTTTAAAGTGTATCCCCCGCTTGTCTCACACAAAACCAAAGCTGTTCCAAACTGCTCCATCACTTCCTCCGAAACAGACTGGTAAATATCTTCACAAGCAGTCATCACTTTCACGGTTCCCGCAAATGCCGGCAGTTCTTTGACAAAGTCAACGTAGTCTGCGTTGGTGTCTTCCACACACACTACCATTTTATTCGCGTTTTCTTCCCCTGTTTTTAATATTTTCAAAACGGTGTTGCGCATCATCATTTGCAAAAAATGGGTTGCATTAAAGACTTTGACACCGCAAAATCCGGATAAAACATCCATGCTTTCCGGTAAAAGAATGCTGTCTGTCCCATCCAGCTTTTTAGCGATCTTATCATAATGCATTTTTCCAGCAACAGTCACTTTTAAATAGTTTGTGTTGCAGATTTTTTTCTTTTCCACTTTGACTTTTCTTTCAAACAATCCCCTTTTCGGATGTACGCACAAAACAGCAAACATAACCTATACCCTCCTACATGAATTTATTGTAAAAGGTGTAAATTTATGCTATAATTTCTAAAAAGGGGGTTGATTTTTTGGCTAAGGGAAAAAATCAAAAGCTGAAAATTTTGTATCTTTTGAAAATATTAATGGAGAACACCGACGAAGAGCATCCTTTGACGGTCAATCAAATCATCGAACTGCTCAAAGGTTATGATATCGATTGCGAACGGAAAACGGTTTATAGTGATCTTGAATTGTTAACGGTTTTCGGCGTTGATATTATGTGTGTCAAATCAAAATCCACCGGCTATTATATCGCAAGCCGCAACTTTGAACTCGCTGAACTGAAACTGTTGGTGGATTCGGTGCAGTCCTCCAAATTTTTAACCCACAAAAAATCCAATGCGCTGATTAAGAAAATCGAAACGCTGTGCAGCCGGTATGAGGCCAATCAGCTGCAGCGTCAGGTTTTTGTTGCAAATCGCATCAAAACGATGAATGAAAGCGTGTATTATACCATTGACAAAATTCACAATGCCATTCATAACAATGTGCAGATCCGGTTCAAATATTTTCAGTATAATGTGAAAAAAGAGCGCGTGTTTAAAAAAGGCGGTAATTTTTATGTTGTCAGCCCCTTTGCCATGCTTTGGGACAATGAAAACTACTATCTGGTCGCGTTCGACGCCGAATCAGGCATTATCAAACATTACCGTGTCGATAAAATCATGCATGTCGACATTTTAAAGCAACCGCGCGAAGGATTGGCACTATTTGAAAAAATCGACCTTGCCGCCTATTCCAACAAAATTTTCTCTATGTTCTCAGGGGAAGAACAGTGTGTGAAGCTGCGGTGTGAAAATTCTTTGATCAGCGTTGTCATTGACCGGTTCGGTAAGGACATCACCGTCATTCCCGACGGAGAAAATCATTTTACCTTTCACGCCGATGTGATGATCAGCCCGCAGTTTTTCGCCTGGATTTTCAGTTTAGAAAACAAGGCGGAGATTCTCTCTCCGCCTTGTGTGATCGATGATTTTAAAACGCATCTGCGTCAGGTATCGCAGTTGTATCATCCATGATAATGGCGTTCATCACCGCCGCCATCTTTTTCCGATCTTCCTTTTGCAGAATATAGGACATGTTCGACGGCTTTTCCGGATCCCATTCAAAAGAACAATCATCATGCAGATTCATACTGCCGCTTTGCACTTCAAAGAAACGGCTACAGCCGAAAACAGCGTACAAAACGGTGCTGGGATCGGCCGTGTGATGATCCCAATTTTCCCCGTATCGTCCTCTGTGCAGCTCATAAGCGCGGCGCAGAGGATTTTCTTTTGGCAGATCATGAAAATCGTCACCAACATAAATATTATGTCCGATTTCCCGACCCACAAAGGTAATTTTGCCGGGAAAATTTTGAATTGCATACAGCGCTGGCTGTGGATCTCTTGTGAAATTCACATTGTCGGCAGCGCTGTCGTCCGGGAAATTGCCGCCCATGCAGACCCATTCGGCAACCTTTTGTTTGACCAGTGTCTGCCCGTCGAGCTCGGAATATGCATCCGGCTGGCTTTTTAAAAGTGTTTCCAAATTTGTCATATAACCGATCGTCACCAAAACGACCGAATGATCCTGCGCATCTGCCAATGCCTTTCGCATGACTTCAACCGCATCCGGAGCGTCGTCGTTTGACTGCAAAGTGTGCGGGAATTCTGCGCTGACCTTATCCAAAAAGCAGGAGTCCGGCCGGTAAGCCCCCCGTCCGTTTTTAGGCGCACCCACCGGAATATCCGCCCGGTTATAATAGGTGTTGACAGCCTGCACCACCGGCGCCGACATCGGGTATTTAGACGACACCGTCATGCCCAGTATTTTCGCATAGCCGTGTTTTTCCAGATTTAACAGCATCGCCAGCGCTGCAACGTCGTCACAGTCGGTCAGCATATCGGTGTCCAGCAAAATTGGCACCGGACGCTGTTTTTCACGGCAATAAAAGGCATCTCGTTTGGCCTCCAGCTCCCGATCAAACACCGACCAGGCGGCACCGATATGATTTTCGCTTTCCAGTTCGTCGATCAGCCCTAAAGAAATGGCATGCCGGCCGCCGGAAAACGGTGTGTTGAGAAAAATATCTACTAATTTTACCGCCAAAGTATCCGAAACAAATTTGCCGCCCAGACACAGGACATTGGCGTTATTATGTTCCCTTGTCAGCCTCGCCGTTTCCTCAGATGAAACGACTGCGGCACGCACGCCCTTGTATTTATTGGCTGCCATGCTCATACCAAGACCTGTGTTGCAAATCAAAATACCGAAATCCGCTTCTTGATTCGCAACTGCGTTCGCGACCTGCCCCGCATAGTAAGGGTAACGCACAATTTCCGTGCTGTCGCTGCCTACATTGATGACGTGATGCCCTGTATCCTCCAAATGCCGCATGATCACTTTTTTTAAATGATAACCGCCGTGGTCGTTTCCGATAAATATGTTCAATTTGAAACCCCTCTTTTTTAATTAAAGATATTGCTGCACAAACCGTTCTACTTCCGCTTCATTTTTGCCGTCCGGCATTTTGGAAGTTTTATAAAGCGACCAGTGTTCGGTGTGTTCCGCCGTTTCTCCGGGTTTGAGCGTTTGAATTGGACTTAATGTTTCCATTTCCAGAATGTCCTTGGAGGTGTAGGTTTCAAAGGAAACGCCAAAGTCATCATATACCGCGTTTTGATCATGGGTATATTGGTTGACAAACACGGTATCCTCCAGCACATAAAGCGCGGTACCTGCATGGTTGTCAAGTCCCAGCTTAAAATTAGCCTGTGCTGACGGATCCTGTTTTAACGTGATATATTTTTCACCCCAATGAACCCTGTGATCCGCCAGATTGGTATAAGGCCATGCGACAATTCTGCGGTTCGGCAAAAGATAGGTATCCAGCGTGTTGTTCGGAATGATCTCCAATCCGCCCTGGTTTAAAACAGACAGCGCCCAGACCGATAATGTTTTCTCCGCGTCGGATATGTTCTTGATAAAATGGCGAACTTCGATTCGCCCGTACTCTTCCATGGTGACCTGCATTTGCATCTGCACGCCATTTTGCGTTTGCGGTTCCTGTGTGAAAATCGCACCGTTTTCCAAAAGTGTGTATTCCACAGGATTGTTGTCCGGATAATAAGTGTTCGGCATTTTTTCCGGAGAGGCCCATAAGCGATGCCCACCGAAATTGACCCATTTGGCGCCCTTATAATAATGTGTTTCCATGCTGGGATGCGTTGTGATGACCTCGAAAGTATCGTCACTGAACATCATGTTCACACCGCCAACAAACCCGCAGCGGATGATTCGCGGTCCCATATCGACGGTGACAAACACCTCTGCTTCCCCGTTGGAGATCGCAACACATTTGCCAAATTTTTGATAATCTGTTGTTTTTACTGTGACTGCCATTCTCTTTTTTCCTTTCTTTATGTAGCAATTTTAATTTTCACCCTTTTGAGGGACCAAAGCATTGTAAATTGGATTGAAAGTTTTGGTTTGTGTGTCATAGAAGCCAAATCCGGAACAGAATTCCCAATAGCTCCATGCGAAATCATATTTTTCCGCCGTTTCCCGTACACATGTTGTCCAGCGCACTCTGGATTCCATATCGGCAACAAGACCATAGGCGCCGAATTCGCCAAGCAGCACCGGGATACCGGTCTCTTCGCTCCAAGCCTTGATGTTTTGAAATGTCCAGTCGATCTGGTCGCGTTCTTCTTTTGTATTATTCCAGGTAATGCCGGATAAATCGCTGGTGCCGGACGTCCAGGACGCGCCCTGATGCGTAAAGTTAAAAGGTTCATAATAATGAAATGTCACAATCAGATGTTTGTCATTTTCCGGTAATTCAATCAACGGCAAATTACCTGCATTGCTGTAATTGGTTCCGGTTACGATCAGGTCTCGTGTCGGATTGGTTTTACGAATCAGCGCGATGCATTCTTTCTGCAATGCATTCCATTGATCAACGTCCAGATTGCGGGAGGGCTCGTTTAAAAGCTCAAACACAACGCTATCCGGCATGTGCTGATACCTGCTTGCAAGCTGTTCCCACATCTTTAAAAACAGCTCCTTATTCGTCTGTGGGTCTTCCATTAACGCATCAAAATGGTGAATATTAAAAATAACACCCAAATGATTGTCAATACAAGCATTTAACACATGGTCCATGCGCTGCAAAAAAGTTTCGTCAATATTACCGGACGAATCAATATATGCGGAAAATCGAACCGGAACACGCACAAAATCAAAACCGGCTTCGGCAATAACCTTCAGATATTCATCCTCTAGCCGGTAGCCGCCGGCTCCCTCAGATTCTGCTTCCAACATATTTCCCATATTGACGCCACGCCGCCATCCTTTTGGAAAGGATGCGTCAATTTCTTCGGTATATGCTGAAATATCGTGCTTTGCGATTTTTAATCGCAACCATAAAACATCAGCCGCATTGATTTTACCGTCATTATTAAGATCAGCCGATTTCGCGACATGTCGGTCAAATCCCGCCACAAACTGTCGCAACAGCAAAGAATCCCGGGAATTGATTTTTCCGTCATAATTGACATCTCCGGGAGCAATGGCGCTGGTCGGTACAAAAAGAGTTCCGAACAAAAGAACAAAGGATAATACAATGGATAGTATTTTAAATCGCGTTTTACACATGGGAGCCCCTCCTCCTGCTTTTATAGTATTATAGCATTTTTAGAAAATTGTTGCAATCCTTTTTCCTTCGCCGCACTGCACAAAATTCCAGCGTTTTCTGCTGCGAAAGCAACAAAAAACGCAGACTTTAAAAAGTCCGCGTTTTTTTGTTTATTCATTTTCTTGTGTTTGCGTGCCGGAACCCAGTTCTTTTTCATTATCCAGTGATTCCATGATAGTTTTGAATTCCTCGCCCTCGATTTTTTCTTTCTCAAACAATGTGCTTGCCACAACAGACAGTTTTCTCATGTTTGCTTTTAAAATTTCGATGGCTTTATTATATTGCGTTACCAAAATATTTTCAATTTCTTCATCAATTAAAGAAGAAGTCTTTTCTGAATAATTTGGTGTTGAACTGAAATCGCGACCCAAGAACACTTCGTCGTGGTTGTTTCCCAATGAAATCGGTCCGATTTTACTGGAAAATCCATATTTCGTGACCATATCACGCGCGATTTCCGTTGCTCTTTGAATATCATTGGAAGCACCGGTACAAACATCGTCCTGCGTCAACGCTTCCGCCGCACGGCCACCTAGCAGTGAACAAATCTGTTCAAACAGTTGATTTCTGGAAACATGCTTGTTATCGTCGGTTGGGATATACATGGTATATCCCGCCGCCAAACCACGCGGAATGATGGATATCTGATGCACCGGATCCTGTGTGGGCAGATAATAGGAAACGACTGCATGCCCCGCTTCATGATAGGAAGTGATCCACTTATCACGATCTGTGATAACATGAGAACGTTTTTCCGTTCCCATCACAACCTTGATCGTCGCTTCTTCGATATTGGACTCAGTGATCGCTTTCTGTTTATGGCGCGCCGCCAGTAATGCTGCTTCATTTAACAGGTTCTCAAGATCCGCACCGGTAAAGCCGGCAGTGGATTTGGCAATCGTTTTTAAATTCACATCCGGACCGAGCGGCTTGCCTCTGGCATGAACCTTCAAAATCTCTTCACGGCCTTTTACATCCGGATAATTCACCGTGACCTGCCGGTCAAAACGACCCGGACGAAGCAGCGCTTTATCCAAAATATCCGGCCGGTTGGTCGCCGCAATAATGATAACGCCTTCATTGGCGCCAAAACCATCCATTTCAACAAGCAGCTGGTTAAGCGTCTGTTCCCGCTCGTCGTGACCGCCGCCAAGTCCTGCACCACGCTGTCTGCCAACCGCATCGATCTCATCGATAAAAACGATCGCGGGCGCATTTTTCTTTGCCTGTTCAAACAAGTCACGCACACGAGATGCACCGACGCCGACAAACATTTCCACAAAGTCGGAACCGGAAATTGAGAAAAACGGAACACCCGCTTCACCGGCGACCGCCTTTGCCAGCAATGTTTTACCGGTTCCGGGAGGGCCGACAAGCAAAACACCGCGCGGAATTCTTGCGCCCAGTTCGTTAAACTGTTTGGGATCCTTTAAAAATTCAACAATTTCTTTGAGTTCTTCTTTTTCCTCATCTGCACCGGCAACATCTGAGAACATGGTTTTCTTTTTCTCATCGGCGGAATTTTTAAATTTCGCCTTTCCAAAACTCATTGTTTTGTCGCCACCGCCCAATGAGCCCATACGTCTGGTGATCAAAACGAAGAAGATAATCATAATCGCGATCATCAGGAATGTGGGTAACAGGCTAATCAGCCACGATCCCTTGCCGCCTGGGGTGTAATCATACTCCATGGCGAGTTCGCTCTCTGTATATGCTCCCGACTCGATCAGGTCTTCACGAATCTGCCGCAAATCATAAATAAACAGTTGCGCATCCGGAACCTCATATTTCAAAATTTTATTCGGATCAGACCGCAATGTGTACTCCAATGCACCACTGGTCAGATTCAGATCATAGGAAGCCACTTTATTTTCGCGGAATTCGTTAAGTATTTCCGAATACTTCTGTGTGTCGGGAGACAGATTGGTTCCCCAATAGGTCGCAATCATTAAAACGATTAACAGCGGGATCGCAACATATAACAGCACATTTTTAAAGTTTTTTATAACAATCACTCCTGCTCATTCGTTATCTCGATTAACAAAATCTTTTTGGTCGTTTCACTGACCGCCGCCGTTTCGCTGACGCCGAATCTTTCACACCAAAAAACCTGTGTTTCGTCTGCAATCACAGCAAGACGGAAACGATCGTCACACGGAATTTTCTGTTCATTGAACAATTTTTTTAAAGATTTTGTGCATTTTCGGTTCCACAAACGAATGGAATCTCCATCCCTTTTTGACCTTAAAACAGAACATGCGCTTATTTTATCATAGTCAATTTGATTTTTGAATAACAAATTGTGAACATTTTCAAATTCATCTTTTTTTTCAATGATTTTGATCCGATATGTCTGATAAGGGGTGGCGCATATTCCCTCCTTTAGCGGCAGACAAAACGGCTCTGCTTTCAGAGGACGCCCGACCCGCACGGTTTGTTTTTCAATCCAAAAGAAATTGTCATTTGGCAGTTGGCACTTACCTTTACCGGCGATCAGCACCTGCAGCGCCTGCTGCAAATGCTTGCTTTCCAAAGGAACGCCAATACCTTTGCACAATGATTTGATATACCGTTTTAACACCGGCACAGGCTGCATTTGCAGTTGTTGTAGCGATGCACCCGAACGCAAAAGCGCATCTGCCGTCTTTTGGATAAATGCTTCGTCCTCCGCTGCATTACGGGAAAGGGCGGTAACGGACTGCAAAAAAGCCGGGTTGATCTGCTTGAGCACCGGCATCACATGATGCCGGATTTTGTTGCGCGTATATATATCGGAAATATTGCTGGAATCCAAAACAAAAGAAAGATGATTGTCCTTTAGGTATTGCATGATTTCGTCGCGGGAAACATAAAGCAGCGGACGAATAATATGATCTCTTTGCAGCGGGATACCCTGCATTCCATTCGTTCCGCTGCCTCTGATCAGATTCAAAAGCACCGTTTCCGCCAAATCATCCTGATTATGTGCCGTTGCGATTTTACCGGCATCATCCAGAGAAGCAAAACATGCATACCTTGCATTGCGCGCGGCAAGTTCGATTCCCTGTTTAGTATCTGCCGCAATTTTATGAATATCAATCATAAATATTTTTAAGGGAATCGCCAAGTTATCACAAAAATCCTTGACAAATGCCATATCCCGGTCAGATTCCGCGCCGCGCAGACAATGATTGACATGCACGGCTTTTACTGTAATCTGCAGCGTTTGCGATAAAACAAAAAGCGCATGCGTGAGCGCAACCGAATCAGCGCCGCCGGACAATGCGACGGTAACGGTGTCCCCGCTATGCAGCAATTTGTGTTCCCAAATGGTATCTAAAATCTTGTCTATCATTTATCTTTACCCGATAGAATCATCATGAAAATAATCCGGTGTGGTAAAACGCGTAAACTGCGGATCCCATCGAAGTTTGGCGGTTCCAACTTCACCATGCCGGTTTTTTGCTACAATACATTCCGCCTCATTGATGTCAATTTCTTCCGGATTGTCGCTTTCCGATGCATAATAACCCTCGCGGTAAATAAACAAAACAATATCTGCATCCTGTTCAATGGAGCCGGAATCACGCAACTCAGTCAGTTGCGGCCGGTGATGCCGTCCGTTTGCGTCCTTTGCACCACGCGATAGCTGTGCGCAGCAAACGACCGGAACCATCAATTCCTTTGCCATGATTTTTAAACTTCTGGTGATTTCGCTGATCTCCTGCACACGGTTGCCCAGATTGGAAGTCGGTCGAACCAAACCCAGATAGTCGATCACAACCAGATCCACATTTTTGATCCGGCGCACCCTGGCTTTGATTTCCGGCACTGTAATGTTGGAGGTCTCGTCGATGTAAATATTCGTTCCGCATAAAAGATCGCTTGCCTGCGCAAAGCGAACCCAATCGTCCGGGTCGAGCTGTCCGGTCCGCAGCTTAGTCGAAACGATGGAGCCCTCGTTTGCAATCAACCGTTCAGCTAACTGTTCCCTTGTCATTTCCAGTGAAAAAAAGCATACTGTTTTTTTCTCATTGAGCGCCACATTTCTGGCAAAATTCAACGCCATACTGGTTTTACCCATACCGGGACGCGCACCGAGAATAATCAGATCGGACTTATGCAGACCGGTCGTGATCTTATCCAAAGCGGAAATACCGGTCGGAATACCGGTAAATTCTTCTCGGTATTCCTCTTTGCTCAGCTTGTCCACGCGATCCATCGTTTCGCCGGTGATGATCTCGCTGATGTGTTTCAGCCCCGTTGTTTCCCTGCCCTGCCGGATCTCATAAATGCGCTGTTCGGCGGAATCCAAAAGCAAGGATGCGTCCACGTCGCCCATGGAGGCTTCGTTGATAATATCACGGGACGCTAAAATCAACGCCCGAATATAATATTTTTCCTTAACGATTTTTGCATAGGATTCGATATTGGCGGATGTCGGCACCGTCTGGGCTAAAGTTAATAAATAGCTTTTTCCGCCAGCGTCGTCATATACACCTTGTTTTTTTAATTCTTCCAGCAGCGTCACAGAATCGATCGGCTTTGAAAAATTGCTCATATTCAGCATGATGGAGTAGATCGCCTGGTGCTGCGGAAGATAAAAATGCTCCGGCTTTATAAGATCCGTTAAAACCGACATGCAGGGCGGATCGATCAGCACGGCGCCAAGCACGGATTGTTCCGCTTCCAGCGAAAACGGCAGAACCTGCCCATCGTCATTGATTAAATTCTCATTCGCCATACCGGATCCATACCTTTCCCTTCAACATCCCGATTTATTGGGGAACGACCGCAACGGTCATTGTAGCGCTGATCCCCTGATACAATTTTATATTAATCTTATAGCTGCCGAGTTCCTTGATCTCCGGCGCCGTGATTTTCCGTTTATCAATTTTTACAGCAAACTGCTGTTCCAGGGTTTCTGCAATCTCCTTTGTGGTTACCGCACCAAACAAACGACCTGCATCACCTGCTCTGGCGGACACTTTAACAATCTTTCCTTCCAGCTTTTGCGCCAGTGCTTTGGCGGCGGCTTCTTCTTCAGCTTTATGATGGGCGATCGCTGCGTTTTTATTGTTGAATTCATTCATTGCCTGATTGGTCGCTTCGATCGCAAGGCCTTTTGGCAGCAAAAAATTGCGGGCATATCCGTCGGATACATTTTTGAGTTCTCCGGCCTTTCCAACGCCTTTGACATCTGCTTTAAAAATAACTTTCATCTTTTTTCCTCCTGATTCCGTCAGACCTGACGGCTTTGCAATGATTTGATTTTTGAAATTGCTTCGATCAATTCTTTTTTCGCCTCGTCAAACTGATGACATTTCAACTGTGCTGCCGCCATCGTCTGATGTCCGCCACCGCCCAGCTGTTCCATGATAATCTGCACATTGACCTTACCGTAGCTGCGGGCGGAAATGTTAATTCCATCGTTCGTGTGATACATCACAAACGACGCATTGACCCCTTCGATGGACAATAATTCATCTGCCGCTTGTGAAGACGCAATCCGCGCATATTCTCCCGTGTTTTCACAGCTGGCAATCGCACAACCGTTGACCAAATGGGCGTTTGATACGATTTCGGCACGGATTTTATAGGTCAGCATCGAATCATCAAACAGTTGTTTCACTTCCACCGGATTCGCACCTTGTCCCCGCAAATAAGCAGAAGCCTCAAAGGTTCTCTGTGCAGTACGCAGCACAAAATTTCTGGTATCCAGCATAATACCGGCTAACAATGCTTCCGCCTGCACTTTTCCAACCAGATCATTGCCCATATACTGTAAAAGCTCCGTGACCATTTCACAGGCACTGGAGGCAAATGGCACATGATAAAACAAAAGCGCGTTATCAATATAATCTACTGTTTTGCGATGATGGTCAATAACAACCACCGTCGGCGCTAATTCATAGATCCGTTTATTTTCCGTGAAAGAAGCGCGGTGCGTATCGGTTATGATCAAAAGCGTTTTGCGGTCGATCAACTGCTCTGCTTCTTCCGGTTCTACTAAATAGGCGTCCGTTTTATCCGATTTCGTTACATAATCAATCAATGAACGTGCCAGTGATTTTTCACGATTCACGACAATTTTCACAGGCTTATTCATCTTGTTGACCGCGTGGTACAAGGCATAGGCCGATCCGAAACTATCCATATCCGAATAGCTGTGCCCCATAATCAGTACATTATCGCTATTGGCGATTAATTTCGCTAAAGTTGCCGCAACAACCCTAGCTCTCACCTTACTGTTAGACTGTTCTGTTTGTGCCACACCGCCAAAAAATTCAAAATCGTCTTTATTTTTAATAACCGCCTGATCGCCGCCGCGACCGAGCGCCATATCGATGGCCTGCCGGGCAAATTCCACACATTCGCCAAGTGTGTCTCCACCGACGCCTACGCCGATCGACAACGTCACGCCGGTTCTGTCTCCGACATTCAGTTCCCTTACTTTTGAAAGCACTGGGAATTTATCGTTTAAAATACGATCATAATCATTTTTTTGCAAAATCATGACATATTCGTCATTGGAAATTTTCTGAAAATAGCCGCCAACATTGTCGTTTGAGGTTTCGATCTGCCGTTCAATTGCACCGATAATCTCTGTTTTACGGCTTTCCGGAGCGTTTTTTAAAATAAAATCCAAACCATCCACTCGAATGAACATCACACAAGGACGGGTTTCTTTATATTTTTTCGTCAATTCAAAATAAAAGGTGTTGTCGATGAAAAAATACATTTTCTGATCCACAGACTGTGAAAACTGATAAGCATAAACATTAAACCGTTTGCCGCGGTATGTGATAGAGACCTGCCCTTTTTCATCGAGCGTGCGCAATGCATCCTTTGAAAACAGAAACGATTGATTTTCAGCATAAATTTCCCCGCTGCGCAGCACATTACGGCGAAAGCTCTCATTGTACCAAACAACTTCTCCATAGCTGTTCACGGTGACGACCGGCAACACAAAATTATTCAGCGAATCGGATCCTGCGTTTTCCACCGACTTTGCCGCTTGAGTAAGATAACGGTATATACTGTGCCGCAGTCTCCAAAAGCAGACAACGGCAACGCCAACGCAAACCAAACAAAACAATAATTCAATGAAAAAAAGGTTCAGCGGCAGATAAAAATAAGACAATAATGCCGAAATAATACTGAACAGAATTAAAATGTCCAGAACCGGCACTGCCGTGAAAAACCATTTTCGTTTCAAAGTCATTCTCCTTTTTTGTAAAATGAACGGACAAATTCATTGATTTCACAAATAAATAATAAAACAGATTTTATTCGATCTCAATATCGGCGCCGTCCATCCTGTGAATAAAAGCGTCCAGTGGATCTTTCAGAACATCGGATGCTTTTTCAGCGTTGCTTTTTTTCTTATAAGGCCGCAATTTATATTTTTGACCGGTGATTGCAAACACCGCATTTTTGATATCCTCTCTGTAGCGTGGTCCGGTGTTAACTAATGTTGCAAACATGGAATTCGGCGCATCGATATACAGCCAATCCCCGCTGATATAAGCAACAGAATCATTCATCACGCCATGGATCATTTGTGATGTTTCCTTTAATTTTGCCATCACTTCCGGCCATTTATCGAATAAAACGGGTTCTCCGTCTGTTTTTGGAGACTGCGCATTCGGTTGTTTGATTTGGTCAGCGACCGGCACCGGGATTTGTGCCTGCGGCTGCGCTGCCTCTTCTTTTACATCTACATCGGATTTTTGTGTGACCGGTGCCGCTTTTAGGTGCAGAACACGATCTTCTAATGCGCTGATTCGTTTTAGCAACGCTGTAAGGGATACGTCGGCTGCCGGATTGCAAAGACGAAGCAACGCTGTTTCTACTGACGTACGTTTTGCGGCGCCACGCTTACATTTTTCCAAACAGTCACCAAACGTTTCTACTGCGTATAAAATGTTTTCAAATTTTATACGTTCCGACTGTTCTTTGATTTGCGCCAGCGTCTCACTTGTTGCAGTGATCAATTTTTTATAATCTTTTGTTGTTTTTGCAACCATTAAATCCCGATAATGAGAAATGAGTTCGGAACACAGCCGTTCCATATCGCAGGACGCGGCATACAGTGCGTCGATATCCTGCAAAAGCCCGGCGGCATCCGCTTTCTCAATTTTGTCCACAATTGCAAATAAATAACTCTTGTCCACCAGACCGGCGCATTCGGCGACGGACTGTTCAGTGACCGTCCCACCGGTTCCGGCGCACAGATCCAACATGGAAACTGCGTCACGCATGCCGCCGTCTGCAAGCTTTGCGATCAATGCAAGACCGTTTGCATCATATTGAATCTTCTCCTGCTCGCAGATATAGCAAAGCCGTTTTTCGATCGCTTCTGCGGAAATACGGTTAAAATCATAACGCTGGCATCTGGAAATGATCGTTGCCGGAATTTTGTGCACTTCTGTGGTCGCCAAAATAAAAATCGCATGTTCCGGCGGTTCTTCGAGTGTTTTTAAAAGCGCATTGAATGCGCCGGGTGAGAGCATATGCACCTCGTCAATGATATAAACCCTGTATTTGGCTTTGGCAGGCATGTACTGCACATTATCCCGCAGATCGCGAATGTCGTTTACACTGTTGTTAGAAGCGGCATCAATTTCAACAACGTCCAAAACACTGCCGGAATCGATTCCTTTGCAAATTTCACAGGCATTGCAAGGATCGCCGTTGTGCAGCGCAAGACAATTCACTGCTTTCGCCAATATTTTTGCGCTGGAGGTTTTTCCGGTTCCACGCGATCCCGTGAACAAATAGGCATGTGAAATCTTCCCGGAAGCCACTTGTGCTTTCAGTGTCGTTGCGATATGTTCCTGTCCGCAGATGTCCGAAAAGGTTTGCGGACGGTATTTTCGATACAACGCCTGATACATCGAAAAACCTCACAATCAAAAGGCCGCACACTTCCCGCTTTCGTAATCATTTTATTAGCGCGGCCCGCAAAAAAACTCATGCTCTTAAGTCTGCGGACGAACAGGTTTACTGCGGCGCACGGAAGGTGCCGCTTAATGCTGCTCGGTTCCCCGCCTGACATGGTTCACGGCGTCCCGTCGCACAGGACCCGAAAGTCCGCATACTTAAAAGCACGAGTCGCGATTTATTCATAATTTCCACTTGGATTTATTCACAATTTTCATTTATTATAATACAAAACAGGACTGATTTCAAGAGTTTTTTGAAATGAATTTTTTGTATAACGACAATTGTATGGAAAAAAATAAAACAGAACTTAACATTGACAAGGAGAGAGAAAAAATGAGTGCATTTACCATTCAAGATATCCATGCAATTGAAATCCTGGATTCCCGTTCCAATCCGACGCTGCGCGTCACCGTTACCACAGAAAATGGTATCAGTGGCAGCGCAGGCGTTCCGTCCGGCGCGTCGACCGGAGAGCATGAGGCGCATGAGTTGCGCGACAATGACGAACGGTATAACAAAAAGGGCGTTATGAAAGCTGTCAACAATGTCAACACTGAAATCGCCGAATTTTTATGTGGAAATTTTGATGTTACCAATCAAATCGGTGTTGATTCCGCCATGCTGCATCTTGACGGTACCGAAAACAAAAAACGACTTGGCGCAAACGCGATTTTGGGCGTGTCCCTCGCTTGTGCGCATGCCGCGGCAAAAGCGCTGCATATTCCTTTGTACCGTTATATCGGCGGTGTCAACGCACATTTCATGCCAACTCCGATGATGAATATTCTAAACGGTGGTTCGCATGCTGATAACTCTGTTGATTTTCAGGAATTCATGATTATGCCGGTCGGCGCCAAAAGCTTTGCGGAGGCGGTTCGTATTGGCAGCGAGGTGTTCAACGCATTGAAAAAAGCGCTGCATGCCGGCGGGCATAACACAGCTGTGGGCGACGAAGGCGGTTTTGCGCCAAATCTCCGTTCCAATCGGGAAGCAGTGGAATATATCATGCAGGCAATTTCCGATGCCGGCTATACACCTGGGACCGATGTGATGTTAGCGCTTGATGTTGCCTCCGGTGAGTTTTATAACAAATCTACCGGCCTTTATGAACTCAAAGGCGAAAACAAGACCTTCTCCCGTGACGAAATGATCGGGTTTTACAAAGAGTTATGCGATCATTATCCGATCATCTCCATTGAAGACGGCATTGACCAAAACGACTTTGAAGGTACCGCGATCTTAACAAAAGCGATCGGCAATAAGGTGCAGCTGGTCGGCGACGATCTGTTTGTGACCAATGTCGAGCGGTTGAAACGGGGTATTGCCGCCGGCGCCGCCAATGCGATTTTGATCAAACCGAATCAAATCGGCACTTTAACGGAAACGCTCAATGCGATTGAGACCGCAAAGCGCGCCGGTTATACTGCGGTTGTCTCCCATCGTTCCGGCGAAACGGAAGATACGACCATCGCCGATATCGCCGTCGGCATGAATGCCGGACAAATCAAAACCGGTTCCCTTTCCCGATCCGAGCGAACGGCAAAATATAACCGGCTCATTGAGATTGAACGTGAACTGTTCGGCAATGCGGTCTACAGCGGATCGGAAGCATTTTATAATCTAAAATAAACACCGGCAAAACGCCGGTTACATAAAACGACGGACATTGACAAAACCGGCATTTGACGATATACTAAAATTTACATCCATAAAGAGAAAAGAGTGACTGTTTTGGCTGCATTTGTACAATTCGAACATGTGAAAAAAATCTATAAAATGGGTGAAATCGAGATCGAAGCGCTGAAAGATGCCACATTTACCATTGACAAGGGTGAAATTTGTGTGATCGTCGGCGCTTCCGGCGCGGGGAAAACCACGCTTTTGAACATCTTAGGCGGAATGGACACGTTAACCAGCGGCAGCGTTTTTCTAGACGGTGCTGAAATTTCCGGTTATAATCAACGGCAGCTGACCGAATACCGCCGGTATGACATCGGCTTTGTTTTTCAGTTTTACAATCTTGTGCAGAACCTGACTGCACTGGAAAACGTGGAACTTGCAAGCCAGATTTGCCGTGAACCACTGGATGCAGCGACTGTTTTGGAAGAAGTTGGGCTCAAAGACAGAGTCGCTAATTTTCCTGCGCAGCTTTCCGGCGGCGAACAGCAGCGTGTTGCCATTGCTAGAGCGTTGGCGAAAAATCCGAAACTATTGCTTTGCGACGAACCGACCGGCGCATTGGATTACAACACCGGAAAAGCGATTTTAAAGCTGCTGCAGGACACCTGCAAAAAGAACGGGATGACGGTGGTGATCATCACCCACAATTCCGCACTGACCGCCATGGCGGATCGTGTGGTTAAAATCAAAAGCGGGACAGTCGTTTCCTGTGAAAAAAATCAAAACAGAACGCCCATTGAACAGATCGAATGGTAACCGGTAAGGGAGGCAGTCAAATTGAAAGCGATTCACAAATCCTCGCTTCGAGAAATCAAAAACAGTCTCGGCCGGTTTCTTTCTATTTTTGCCATTATCATGCTGGGGGTCGGTTTCTTTTCGGGATTAAAAGTCACAAAAAGTGCGATGGTCACCACAGCTGACCAATATCTCACCGAGCATCATCTCTATGATTTTCAGTTGATTTCCACACTCGGTTTCACGTTGGAACAGGTTGATGCATTTGCGGAATTGGATGCGGTCGATCATGCTGAGGGCGCATATGCTGCGGATGTGCTTTGCGCCGATTCGGACGGTTCTGTTGTTGTTTTAAAGGCAGAAAGCATTTTAGAAAATATCAATCAGCTCGATATTGTGGAAGGTGAAGCGCCGCAAAATGCAAACGAATGCGTGTTGGATGCACGTTATTTTGATGCGTCTTACATAGGCACACAAATCGAGCTTTCCGACGATAACACCGCCGACACAAAAAATTCCTTTGCATACAGCTCTTATCTGGTGACCGGTATTGCAAATTCTCCGATCTATCTTAGCCACGACCGCGGCAACACATCGCTGGGCGACGGAACCGTTGCCGGTTTTATGTATCTTTTGCCCGAAGGCTTTGATATGGAGGCATTCACCAGCGTTTATCTGACCGCTCCGTATGACGCACAGATCTATTCCGATGCCTACAACGACTGGATCGATTCCCTCAAAGCCGGTGTAGA
This sequence comes from uncultured Clostridia bacterium, assembly GCA_946493765.1. Lineage (GTDB taxonomy): Bacteria > Bacillota > Clostridia > Oscillospirales > Acutalibacteraceae > RUG11462. The sequence continues at coordinate 105,237 of CAMMAZ010000001.1, forward strand.
GGATATGTGTGAAACAGAAAGTCTGTCCCGGTATGATTCCATTATTGCGGATGCAACGGCAGAATATAATGACGGTTACGCAACCTATCAAGAAAATCTGGAAGAATATCAAACACAAAAGGAGCAGGCGCAACAAGAACTGGACAGCGCATTGCAGCAGATCAATGATTCCGAAGCACAACTCGAAGAATCCGAACAAACATTATCTGCACAGCGAACACAGCTCGAAGAGCAGCAAACACAGGTGCAGGACAACCTGACCGCCGCCAATTCCGGCATGCAAGAGATTTTAGCGGGAATCGAGCAGATCGATGCGTCTATTGCCGCCGAACAAAATGGGCTGGATACTGCGCAGTTGACACAGCAAAAACAGGCGCTGCAGACGCAGCAGGAAGCACTGCAGGCGCAAATCGATCAGCTGCAGACGGCTTTGAATGAAATCACCGCAGGTTTTACGCAACTGGAAAACGGTGAACAGCAGCTGCAGGATGGCAAAACGCAGCTTGAGGAAGCAAAAGCGGAATATACTGCTGCCAAAAAAGAAGCGGATACAGAATTTGAAGAGGCACAAGAACAGTTAAATGATGCCAAACAAGAACTGGACAGCGCCAAAGCAGATATTGAAGGCATTGAGAAACCGGATACTTATGTGTTGACCAGACAGGAAAACGTAGGCTATGTCAATTTTGAAAACGACGCTTCCATTGTGGAAGGCGTTGCCAATGTCTTTCCAATCTTTTTCTTCTTTGTTGCAGCGCTGGTTTGTATGACTACTATGACCCGTATGGCGGATGAAAAGCGCGGACAAATCGGCGTGCTGAAAGCGCTTGGCTATTCCAAGCGTTCCGTTGCGATGCAATATGTTTTTTATTCCGGATTCGCGGCGGTCAGCGGATGTGTTGCCGGCTTTTTCATTGGGTCTTTTCTGTTTCCTTATCTCATTTGGTACGCTTACGGTATTTTATATGGCTTCGCGCCGATTGTTTTTGTGTTTGACCTTCCCCTGTTTTTGATTTCTTTGGCAGTTTCTCTGATTTGTTCGGTTGGCGCTACTTTGTTTTCCTGCATGGGTCAATTGTCTGAAAACGCTGCGGAAATTCTGCGGCCAAAAGCGCCGAAAGCTGGAAAACGCGTATTTCTGGAAAAAATACCGATCATCTGGAAACGGCTGAAATTTCTGCACAAAGTCTCCTACCGAAACATTTTTCGCTATAAAAAACGGTTTATTATGATGCTGGTCGGCATTGGCGGCTGTACTGCCCTGCTTGTTACCGGTTTTGGGTTGCAGGATTCTATTCAGAATATCGTGAATTATCAATATGACGAAATATCCGTTTATGATTATGAAGTGAGCTTTTCCGATCCATTGTCTGAATCGCAGCAACAGGAATTCGCTGCACTCTCGCAGGAATATGCCATTGTGCATAAAGGGTCTTATGACATCACAGCAGCCGACTCCAAAGACAACGCATATCTGATTGCCAGCGATTCTGATCTTGGCGGTTTGATCGACCTGCATGAAAAAGACCGAAAAATTGAATTTCCGAAAACCGGTTACGTTGTTGTTACCAGAAAACTGGCGGAAGATAACGATATTTCTGTCGGTGACACCATTACAATTACCGATACCAATTATAAGGAAATGCAGTTAACCGTTTCGGATATCTGCGATAATTACGTTTATAATTACATTTACACGGACCTGCAATCCTGCGAAGACGGGTGGGGCTACACCCCGGATTTGAAAACGGCTTATGCCAACGGTAAAGACGGCATCACAAGCGCGGATTTTTCTTCCCTTTCTTTTGTCAATAATATCACGATCAGCCAAACCGTTAAAAATATGGTGACCAACACACTGGACAGCATGAATTATATTGTCCTGCTGGTCATTATTTGTGCGGGCGCGCTGGCCTTTATCGTGCTGTATAACCTGACAAATATCAACATCACGGAAAGGATTCGAGAAATCGCAACCATTAAAGTGCTGGGATTTTACAACCGGGAAACGGCCGCCTATGTGTTCCGGGAAATTTTGATTTTAACGGTGCTGGGATCCGCAATAGGTTTGCTGGCCGGAAAGTTTTTGCATGCCTTTGTTATGTCTCAGATCAAAATCGACATGATTTATTTCGATCTGCGCATCACCGCATTGTCGTATATTCTCTCTTTTGTTATGACGCTTTTGTTTGCCGCATTTGTCAGCTTCGTCATGTATTTCAAACTTCAAAAAATCGATATGGCACAATCCATGAAGTCAATTGAATAAAAATAATAACCTGCATTTTTTCGGATAAAATAAAAGAAAAGGTATGACGCTTGGGAGAGATAAAATGAATCCAAAGGAATATCGATTTGATGCTGTCATTTTAAAAGTCCCGGATATCGACGGGGCTTATATCGAATTTCCCTTTGATGTGAAAAAAGAATTTGGAAAGGGCCGTGTCAAAGTGCATGTCACATTTGATCATGAGCCTTATGACGGCTTATTGGTTCGCATGGGAACGCCGGGACATATTATCGGCATTCGGAAAGATATTCGCCAAAAAATCAAAAAGCAGCCCGGTGACGTTGTGGCGGTCACGGTGCGGGAAAGAGAAACGTAATACTTTTATGCGCTAAATTTTTAAAGAATGATGAAATAAAAAGTTCCGGTTTTTCAAATGGAAAACCGGAACTTTTTTTAATCGATCATCTCATAAAGCATCGCAGCATCTTCTTTTCTGGTATATTCCTTCACGTCGGTCACCCTTGCTTTAAAAGGTTTTTGACCGAATGCAATCTCAATGACATCCCCCACCTTGATATCATAAGATGCCCGCGCAGCTTTTCCGTTGACAAGCACTCTGCCTGCGTCGCAGGCTTCATTTGCAACGGTCCGCCGTTTGATGATTCTAGAAATTTTTAAAAATTTATCCAATCGCATTATTGTTCTCCATGTACGATTTTATGTACTTCTTCCCTGATCAATTGAATCAATTGTTCATCAGCATCGTCGGGCAAAAATGTATTTTGACGGATGTCCGCATTCAAAATACATTCATACCATGTTGCAGCAGCGGCATATCTTCCATAAGTCTCACTTAAATGATAACCATCGCGGCAAAGAGACAAACCGCCGTTTTGATAATCAAACGGTTTTAATGTCCGCAAATGCTGGATCACATCGCCGCAGGGAATGATCTGTGTGTGCAGCGTGTCCGCCGCTTTTTGATAGCAGGCTTTCAACGCATGATACATTTTCAATTGATCGCAGTCATAAACCGGAAATGCGCCGTGATCGCTGTCGATCTCATAGCTCCAGGTTTCATGAATCAACTGTTTCGCACCCGGACATAACTGCTTTGCATATTCCGAAACCTTTGTCAGATAAGGATAATAGGTCTCCTCTACCCCGCTGTCGTTGCTTGCCTGCTGCAAGGTGATATAATCCCATTTTTCTTCCAACAAAGCGTCTTTGATCGATGTTTTTTTCGATCCTTCCGCACCGTTCAATTCATAATCATATGCGGCTTCGTCCTTTTCGATGTTTTCCCAATGGCGGATAAGCGGACAGCCACCAATAAACAAATTCACTGTTTTGGTTTCGATTCCTGCACTCTTTGCGATCCGATGAAAATATTTGAGTGCATCATGTGAAAAGCTGTTTCCGATTGCGAGAATTTTCACCATTTTATATTCACCCTTTCATTGCAAAATCGGCCCGAAAAAATCGGGCCGATCCTCTTTTAACAAACTTATTTCGCAACAGCGTCTTTAAAAGCTTTTCCGGCTTTGAAAACAGGCAGTTTGGAAGCCGGGATTTCGATTTTTTCTTTTGTGCGCGGATTCAGGCCGGTTCTTGCATTTCTTTCACGGACTTCAAAAGTGCCGAAGCCCACCAGAGAGATCTTGTCGCCTGCTTTCATGGTTTCTACAACAGTGTCGATAACTGCCGCAACCGCTTTGTCAGCGTCCTTTTTGGACAAACCTGCTTTTTCAGCCACTGCGCTTACCAATTCTGTCTTGTTCATACTAAACATCCTCCAAAATAAAATAGTTTTTAATATTATTTACCGGCTACATAAGATAACCGTTAAATGCATGATTATTGTTTCACTTCGTCCCACAAAGCATCCAATTCTTCCAGCGACGCTTCTTTCATATCGATTCCTCGATCTTTGACAAGGGATTCTACCTTTTCAAAACGACGAATAAACTTGTCCGTCGCGCTTTGCAGCGCCTGTTCCGCATCGATCTTTAAAAAACGGGAAACATTCACCGCCGCAAACAGCAAATCGCCGAATTCCTCATAAACCTGACAAGGACAGCCGTTTTCCATCGCGTCTTCCAATTCAGATAGTTCTTCTCCGACCTTTAAAAGCGGTTCATAAACGTCTTCCCAGTCAAAATTTGCTTTCGCAGCGCGCTTTTGCACTTTTGCTGCACGCAGCAAACCCGGAAAAGCTTTGGGAACGCTTTTGAGCGTGTCGGTATAGGTTTCCTGTCCCTTTTCCTGCATTTTGATCTTATCCCAGTTGTCCAGCACCTTTTCGGTGGTTTTGGCCACAGTATCGCCAAAAATGTGCGGATGCCGCAAAATCAGCTTTTTACAGATACCGTCGGCTACACTGTTAAAATCAAAAGACTGCTTTTCCTTTTCGATCTGCGCATGGAAGACAACCTGCAAAAGCACATCGCCCAGTTCCTCACGCAGCGCCGCATTATCTTCTCTGTCGATCGCATCCGCGACTTCATAGACCTCTTCGATAAAATTGTTGCGGATCGACGCGTGCGTTTGCTGCTTATCCCAGGGACAGCCGTTTTCAGAACGGAGCAACGCCATGATCTGCAATAGATCGTCTATATTATATTCTGATTTAAATGTGAAATCCTGATTCATTATTTTATAGAACTCCGTCCTGTCGTTATCAACTCTTATATTTTACCCTAAAAGGTGCAGTTTTTCAAGTACTTTTATCACTTTTTCTCCTTTGGGCAGTAAAATCAGATCATTTTTGGTAATTGTTTTCAAACAAAACAGAACGATCATGTATAAAATGACGGAAAAAATCCCCGAAATCAGAAAAGATGTGAAAATTTTAAACCCAAAATATCCCGCTAAACACCAATTATACAGCAACTTTGCGCCGATCGCAGCGGCTGCGGCACTAACAGCCGGTTTCACTAAAACCGATAACGCGTTCACAAACACACCGGAATACCGGCACAGACAGATAAAATCAAGCAGCAGAACCACCGCATAACAGGCCAGTGTGCTGTAAGCCGCACCCATAATGTTAACAGACGGATTTTTAACCAACATCCAATTCATAACAAATTTGACGGCAATACCGATCAATAGGTTGCGCACCGGAACAGTCTGTTTATCGATCGCTTGCAACATGCTGGTCAACGGCACGCAAATAGCGGATAAAATGCCTGCGATCGAAAGCCATACCAATAATTTGGCGGAAACTTCTATTTCCGCCGTCTGCCCGGAAAATAAAAGCTGCAGTGTGGGTTTGGACAAAACCGACAGCACAAAACCGACCGGCATCACCAAAACACTGGTCACACGCAGCACCGATTCAATATTCAGTTTAACGGCCTGCCTGTCATTTTCACACCATGCTGCCGTTAAATTCGGCAGCACGCTGACGCCGATCACCGATGTGACGGATGGTAAAAGATTATAAAACGAATAGGCATATCCTTTGTAGCATCCATAAAGAAATGTCGGCAGACGGTTGGAATCGAAATCCTGCAGCACGCCGCCAAATCCGGCAGATACCGTTTGCGGCGATGTTAAAACCGCCTGGTTTAAACTGTTTTGCACCGTGATCAGATCAATGAGTCCGGAAACATTCTGTGCCAAAGCCCCTAAAACGACCGGCAGTGCAAACAAACACAGCGTTTTCATATTTTTTGCATCGGAAAAGGCTTTTGGCGCCGTTTGCAGCTGCTGCTTGGTGAACGGATGGGAAAAACGGTGCCGGATCGCCATATATATTGTGCTGATGAATGTGCCGAGTGTGACACCGCCGATCGCCGCCGCAGCGGCATAGGGCAGCAGTGTTTCAAACGCTGCATTTTCTGTCGGCATATCGATGCCAAACACTTTGCCTGTATTGGTATAACTTTGCATGCCAATCCGCAGTACAACGCTTGCGCCCAAATAACCAAACAGCAGTTTGCCGACCGCCTCGATCACCTGAGAAATAGCGGTGGGATACATATTGCGCAATCCCTCATAGTAACCACGGTAGCAAGCCGTGATACAACAAAAAAGCATGGATGGTGCAATCACCAGAATGCTCGGCAGAATGCCGCTGTCTTTAGCAATATAGGATGCAAACGGATATGCGGTTGTCAAAATCAGCATAAAACCGGCAAGTCCGGTGATCAAAAAAGCTGTCTTTGCAGCGCGAAGACAGCTTTGCACATCATTATACCGGCGCTTGCTGACATTGGCCGACACGATCTTGGAGATCGCCGCCGGCAATCCCGCCATTGCAATGGTGTAAATCGGCGCATAGATCTCATAGGCGCTCATATAATAGCCCATCCCGGTGCCGCCGATCAACCGGCTTAAGGGAATCTTGAAAAAAGCGCCGATACATTTGACCAGCGCCGCGGAAACCAATAAGATCAGCGCCCCATGCAGCGCGCCCTGTTTTTTAGATTGCATGCACACACCCGCCTGTTTTCAGCATCGAACAAAACTGCCATGCTCTATTTTACGGCGGATATGCGAATTTCATGACTGCATTTGCAGGGCGCGGTGCACGATTTGCATCAGATTATCTTTCTTTTGTTCATTTTCCTTTGTATAGCTTTCCGGTGCGTTTTCGTCCGCATCGTCGGATATGCAGCGCAAAGCGACAAATGGAATCCCCATTTTGTGGCACACCTGCGCGATCGCGGCAGATTCCATGTCGCAGCATCCTGCATTGAACCGCTCTTTTAAAAATTTCTTTTTTGCACTGTCGCTGACAAACATATCGCCGGTCACAAGCACACAGGGTTTCAACTGCGGGCAGGCGCGCATAAACTGATCGAAAAGCGTCGGATCCGGCGTGAAATGTGAGACTGCCTGCGGTTTAAAACTGATTTCATAGCCCATCGGGGTCAGATCAAAATCATGTTCGATATATTTTGTGCCAATAACAAGGTCATTTTTATAAACGCCGTGAATCGCACCGGACAAGCCGAAATTAATGACGGCATCCACCTGATCCTCACAGCAAAGCGCAGCGGCGCCAAACGCAGCATTGACCTTGCCGATCCCGCAAAGCACAGCAATTACTTCAATATTATTTTCAAGACAAAACTTTACATATGCATTGCCATGCCGCTCAAACGCACTGCCGCCCATTTCTTTTGCACACTGCTGGACCGGTTCAAATTCACAGTCGTCCGCAATTACAAGTCCAAATTTTTTCATATGAGTCTCCTTTTATGTAAACACAGCTTAAGATAAAAGGAAACAGTTTAAAAACTGTTTCCTTTTAAAACTAAAAATTCAGAATTTTTGACCACAGCCGGAACAGAAAGCGGAACCGGCCGGATTTTTCACGCCGCAGCGGTCGCAGACAACGCATTTTTTGTTTTCTGCGATTTTATCCTCCAGCTTTTTGATTTCCTCTTGTTTTTTCTCGATAGCGCAGCAAAGCGACTCGGCTTCATCCTGCACCTGTGCGTCTTCTGTTTTCATCCGATAATATAATTTACCAAGCGCTTCATAATCTTTTGCGAGTTTTGCGTTTAAGTTGGAAACGGAAAATTTCAGTTTCTGCACTTCGATCATATCTTCTGTTTTCTGAACGGCGGAATCCAGCACGTCTTTTGCTTTCACAACGGTATCTTCAAATACACCCATTTCTTTTCGCTCCTTTCGAGATAGTTTTATTATACGTTTTTTAAAGGTAAAAATCAAGTAGCAGTATAAAATGCGAGGATTTTTTCTTTTCGCCTTTTCATTTCATCAAAGCCGCTGATATATTCATATGGATATTTATAATTAAAAATGCGCTGGATTTTCTCACCGTTTTCGCTGACCAGCTTGGTCGATGCACCTGCGCCGACGGCAAGAATCGTCTGCATCTCTTCCATGATAAAAACGTTGTAATAGCTTTCATAGCCGGGTTTTGCCCATCCTATATTTTCATTATTGCCCGCCATGGCGCTTTGCCGGTACATGTAATAGGGCCGGTATCCCGCCTTTGCTAATACAGTATGTGAAAAGGAAAGCATTTGTGAGACCGCATCATCCTGCGGCCGGTATTGCGCCTGCCCCTGATAGACAAGCCGGGAGGAACGTTTGACCGCCAGCGTGTGCACCGTCACACAAGCCGGATCCAATTTTATAATTTCCGCAATCGTATTTTGAAAAGATGCGACGCTTTCTTTCCCCAGTCCTGCGATCAGATCGGTGTTGATGTTATCAAACCCCTTTTGCACCGCCATGTCATAGGCACGGTAGAAATCTTCTTTTGTGTGATTGCGCCGGATTTCCTTTAAAACCGCGTCGTTGAGTGTTTGCGGATTGATGCTGATGCGCGTTGCACCGGCATCACGCATGACATCCAGTTTTTCCGGTGTGATGGTGTCGGGGCGTCCGGCTTCGATGGTAAATTCCAACAAATGCTCTGTTTCAAAATTTTTATGCACCGCATCACACACCTTTTGCAGCGCTTGTGCGGATATGGCTGTCGGCGTTCCACCGCCGATATAAACCGTCAGCAAACGAAGACCCAGCTGTCTTGCAATTTTGCCGGTGTGTTCAATTTCCTCGCATAGCCGGTCGATATAAGAAGGGATCAGCTTTGCGGATTTTTCTACATCATGTGAAATAAAGGAACAGTAACTGCAGCGGGACACGCAAAACGGAATCGATATGTAAAGGCTGAAAGTGTTTTCGCCTAAATACTGCAACAGGCGTTCCTGATTTTGCAGCGTTTGTTTTGCAAGCTGAAATTTTTCGTCCGTGATTAAAAATTTTTCTTTGAAAATCTGTTCGGCCTTTTCCCAGCCGTTTTGCAAGACCAGGCGGCGCAGCAGCTTCACCGGCCGCACACCGGTTTGAATGCCCCATGCCGGCCGGATGCCGGTGCGCTCGCACAGCAACAAGAACAGCATCTGACACAGCAGGCGTTCACAGTCGTTTTCACCCTCTGCACGTTCTGTTTGTTTAGTCGTCACATTCTGATAAAACAAAGTAACCGAAAGCGCCAATCCGTCCTTTTGCGCGGTGATCTGCGCCGTATCAAATGCCTTTTCGGTGGTCACGCGCTCGCCCGGAAAAAACAATTTGATGATGTTTTCCAGCTCATATTTATAGCTGTTGCCAATTAAACACAACCGGATCATATATACCTCGCCAAGGGATTCATCAGCCGTTCATTTTGCAGTGTTGTGGTTTCCTGGTGTCCCGGTAAAACCAGATAGTCCCCCTCAAGCTGCGTCAAACGATAAAAGGAATCCACCATCGAAGAAAAGCTGCCGGTTGGAAAATCGACCCGTCCATAACTGCCGCAAAACAGGGTGTCGCCGGAAAACAATGTCTTCTCCGCCAGATAACAAACAGATCCGTGCGTATGTCCCGGCGTGGAAATGACCTTTATTTTTGTTTGGCCAAGTTCGAGTGTGTCCCCATCCGCTACGAATTGATCGGCTGCCAGCGGCAAAAACGGCTCATTATAGCAGCCCATTTGGTTATACAAATTCGCATCCGGATTTTGCAGCCGTTCGGCTTCGTTTTCATGCACATAAAGTTTGGCGCCGGTCATTTCCTGCACCGCATGCACACCCATGATATGGTCGATATGCGCATGTGTGAGCAAAATCATATCCACCTGCATGCCTTCCAATGCTTTTAAAAGCTGTTTAGAGGCAAAGCCCGGATCGATCACTGCGCAGCGCTCTGTTTTCTCATCCGTTACAATATAGCAGTTTGTCGCCAAAGGGCCTAACGCCAAAGACTGTACCGTCATGCTTTTCCTCCTTACAATCCCGTTCTTTCGATCGAATAAACACTTTCGATTTTAGAAAGCCTTGTGATGATATTTTTTAAATGATCCAGACTTTCGATGCTGATGGTGATCATGATTTCACAGTTGCCGTCCTTTAATTCCCGTGCGTTGACGGTGTGCAGTGCCAGGTGCATATTAGCCAGCGCAACAGTGATGTCCGCCAGCAGCTGCGGACGGTCGATGGCGTTGATCTTCAACGTTGACTGGAACGTCTTGTTCGGCTTTCCGGTCCATTTCACACGAATCCAGCGTTCCGGTTCATCACAGGTCGTCATATCGCGGGGCACATTGCTGCAATCGCGTTTATGCACCGAAACCCCGTGCCCTCTGGTGATATATCCGATGATCGGATCGCCCGGCAGCGGGTTGCAGCATTTGGACAGCTTGATTAAACAATTGTCCGTACCGTCCACCACAAGACCCTCATCGCTGTTTTCTCCGATCGTGTTTTTGGAAATCAGGTCATTGATGTCCAGTTCTTCCGGCGTCTGTTTCGCCTGTCGGAATTCCTCCTTGATACGCGGCATAAGCCGTGAAAGGATGATGCCGCCGTAGCCGATCGCGGCATAAAAATCATCCACTGTTTCGCAATGCTGACGCTTTGCAATGCTTTCCAGCAATTCATTCATTGCGTCGTTGGGCAGAATAATGGAATTGCGTTTGAATTCGCGTTCGACCTCTGCCTTGCCCTGTTCGATATTTTCCGGACGGCATTCTTTTTTGAACCAGGAACGAATCTTGTTGCGCGCTTCCCCTGTTTTGACGATTTTGAGCCATTCACGGTTGGGGCCGTGCGGCTGCGCGCTGGTCAAAATTTCGATGATTTCTCCTGTTTTGATCTGGTAATCCAGCGGAACAATCCTGCCGTCCACCTTGGCGCCGACCATTTTGTTACCGACGGCGGAATGAATCGCATAAGCAAAATCGATCACGCAGGAGCCCATCGGCAGTGAGATCACATCGCCCTTGGGAGTCACTGCAAAAACATCGTCCTGTGACAGATCCGATTTGATCGAGGTAACAATATCCTCAACATCATCGCTTTCTTTCTGGTTATCCAGCAGCTGGCGCACCCAGCTTAAGCGTTCCTCCAGCTTGATGTCGTTTTTATGGATGCCCTCTTTGTATTTCCAGTGCGCGGCAATACCGAATTCCGCAGTACGGTGCATTTCCGCCGTGCGGATCTGCACTTCAAAGGGGATCCCTTCCCTGCCGATCACAGTGGTATGCAGCGACTGGTACATGTTCGGTTTTGGCGTGGAAATATAATCCTTGAACCGCCCCGGGATCGGACGGAACATATCATGGATAAAACCTAAAATATTATAACAGTTGGCAACGGTATCGGTGATGATACGCACTGCATAAATATCATAAATTTCTTCAAATGCTTTTCCCTGCATGTACATCTTACGGTAGATGCCGTGAATCGATTTGACGCGCCCTTCCAGATGAATATCCGGCACCTCCGGTTTTAACCGTTTTTCAATGCGGTCGATGATGGAACGCAGAAGGTTTTCCCGGTATTCTTTCTGGGAATTGAGCGACTGTTCGATATCCGCATAAGCGACGGGATCCAGATACCGGATCGCTAAATCCTCCAATTCCTCCTTGATCGCCCGGATACCGAGGCGGTGCGCGATCGGCGCATAAACCTCCAGCGTTTCCCTGGATATGTCCCGGCGTTTTTGTTCCGGCAAGGCCGAAATGGTCCGCATGTTATGCAGCCGGTCCGCCAATTTAACGATGATCACGCGAATATCGTCCGCCATGGCGATCAGCATTTTCCGGATATTTTCCGCCTGCGCTTCTTCTCTGGTGATATAGGGGATCTTTCCGAGTTTTGTGACCGCGTCCACCAAAACCGCAACGTCGTTTCCGAATTTTTCCCGCACTTCGTCGATCGTCACTTCTGTATCCTCGACAACATCATGCAAAAGCGCCGCCACGACCGATTCGGAATCCATACCCAGTTCGATCAGGATGATTGCCACCGCGGTCGGATGATTGATATATTTCTCGCCCGATTTGCGAAACTGTCCTTCATGGGCGGCGGCGGCAAAATCATATGCCTTTTGAATAAAATCGATTCTGTAATTTTTATTGGTTTTTTCGATCGCCGCGACAATGTCATGAAAAGTATATTCTTTAAACGGCATATTGATTTTCTCCTTTCGATAATTTTTGGAACAGCGCCGAATCGTTCAAATTCACCTTCTGTGCATTTTCGATCCATTCGATCTTAATTTCACCGCTGTTTTTCAGTGTGATCAGATTTTCTTCCGATAAAATATCCAGCATCAATCGCAGCCGGCAGATATCCTGCGTTCCAAAGACTTTGCAAATTGTTCTTTCATCCCCGAAAATCTGTTTTTTGCGCCGGATAACACGATAAACCTCTCCCAATTCTTCGCGGGTCAGCGGCGGCATTTGCGGCGGCTGTCCGTTCATCTGATACGCTTCATAGGCACGGATACCCGCAAAAACCGCTGTGTCATCCAACTTTGACGGCCGCATTTCCTTGATAATAACCGACAGGCTTTCCTGTCCGTTATATGTATTGACATCTAAGGTAACAGCAAAATCCGCAATGTCCCCAATGGTATATGAAAACTCTTCCTCTGTTTTAAAAAACAGCATGGCCGTGATCGCCGCATTGTCCCGGCGCAGTTCCAGCCGCAGATGTTTACCACCGCCGACCGGAACGATTCTTTGGATCTGCATCGCATAGAGTCCATAAACCGGCTGCTCGTTTCCCTGTCCAAACGGCTGCAAAAGCTGCTGCGCCAGGGCGTTGGAAACGGACAGGGCGGCAGGATTCAGCTTGCAGCACAATTCCAGCGGCAAAAACGGCATCGGATGATATAGCGCCGCCGCTGCCGCTTGAATTTGTTGTATCAATTGGGGGAGCTGTTGTGCCGAAACTGTAATGCCGGCTGCCAGATCATGTCCGCCGAATTTGACCTCTTGCCCGCAGCTGTTTTTTAATATAGAATAGATCGAAACACCGGAATAACTGCGTGCCGAACCTTTGGCGATCCCGTCTTTTATCGAAAAAACAATGCAGGGTTTGCCAAAACGCTGCATCAGTCTTGCCGCAACGATCCCTGTGACACCGTGATGCCAGTTTTCCCCGACCGCAATCAGAACCGGCGCAAACAAAACTTTCGGATCACCTTCAATAAACGCGATCGCCTCTTCACAAATTTCTGTTTCCTGTGTTTGCCGCTGCACATTCACTTCGCAAAGCCGTTCGGCATAAGCCGCTGCATCCTCCGAGGTTTGCGCCAGCAAAAGATCCATTGCAAGCTGCGGCGTCTGCATCCTGCCCGCAGCGTTCAGGCGCGGCGCAAGCGCAAAAGCGACTGCTCCTGCTGTCAGCAGGCCGTTTTTTATGCCCGCCGCCTCGATCAGTGCGCATAAACCTTTGTTTTGCATGTGTTTGAGCCCGAATTTAACGATCATCCGGTTGTCCATGCGCAGCGGCATCACATCGGCAATCGTGCCGACGGTGACCAAATCCGCGTAATCCGGCAGCATTTCTTCGCAGGAAACCCCTGCGATCGCGCAGGCAGTCAAAAAAGCAACGCCGACGCCCGCATAGTCGGTGAAATCACAAAAGCAGTCTTCCCGTTTGGGATCGACCACTGCAACCGCGTCCGGCAGTTCTTGCGGCGGCAGATGATGGTCGGTGACAACGGTATCGATACCGAGCGAATTGGCATAAGCGATCTCTTCAACCGCCGCTATGCCGTTGTCCACTGTGATGATCAGTGAAACACCGGCGGCTTTCAACATATCGATCGCATCTTTCGACATGCCGTAGCCCTCATCCCGCGTCGGCACATGATAGCGCACGTTGGCGCCAAGATCGGATAAAACGGAATACATCAATGCGGTGGACGTCACCCCGTCGGCATCATAATCGCCGAAAACGGCGATGGATTCATCTGTCTGCAATGCCTTTTGCACACGTTCGACCGCTTTGTCCATATCCGGAAGTGAAAACGGATCCGGCAGATCGATTTCAAAGGATAAAAATTCATCCGCCTCCATCGGGTCTTCGATTCCTCTGGCGCACAGCAAAAACGCGGTAAAATGATTCAAATCGCATTCCTGCGCCAATTCCACCGCTTTTTGCTTATCGACCTGTTTTAGTGTCCACGCTTTGATTGCCATATGATTTTAATCCTCGATTATCCTTTCCATCGTTGGAGAAACCGACAGCAGCGGCATATCCACCATAACAAAATCTCCCGGCTTGATACCGCTGTTTTTGACGTCGATCAATGTATACTGATTGCCGATCCTGCCGAGCACCGGCAGCTTTTGTCCGTTAAAATCAACGACCGGCTGTTTTTTATAATTTCTAACGGCAGACAGCCAATTTCGCAAAATGTCTTTGATATAAAAATTGTCGTCCCGGTGGCAAATGCCGAATCCATGGTGGTAACCAAGCTGGATCACAGCCGCCGTTGTATCCGCCGGACAATGATATAGCATGGAATAGCCGGATGTGTCGCCTTTTTTCAAATTTGCAATATCGACGACCGGCGCTTTGACCTTGCCGATTTTTTTCAGCGGCACTGGGGACGAAACGCTGATCCGCCCGGTCAATGCGGAACCGATCCGCACCGCGTCCAATCTTGCATTTTCAAATCGCAGCGCTGCGGCGGAATTGGCAATATGCTTCATTCCCACCTGCACGCCGTTCTTTTGCAGCAGCTCCACGACCGCCATAAACCGGCCATATTGCAAAGCCGTGTTTTGATTACCCTTTTCAAAGGAAGCGGCAAAATGCGAATAAATTCCCTCGAATGCAATACCCTCCACGTCATAAATCGACCGAATGGCATCCAATTCCGACCAACGCAGACCAAACCGGCCCATACCGGTGTTGATCTTCACATGCGCACGCACCGGGATCCCATTTGCAGCCGTGACTACAAACCTGGCGTTTTCCACGTTCGTGACTGTTAAGATCACGTTATTTTCACACATTTTCTGCAATGTCTGCACATTTGCAACCGGCGCCATCAATAAAATATCGACATCGTGATAGCCACATTCCCGAATCTGCAGCGCTTCTTCCGGTTCGGAAACGCCGAAAAAACGGATGCCGGCATCATACCACGCCCGGACAGCGATGTCGATACCGAGCCCATAGCCATTGCATTTGACAACCGCAATGATCGGTGTGTGCAGATAATCCCGCAGCATCACCGCATTATCCAGCAAATCCTGCCGGGAGATCAGCAAACTGTTTCCCATGTCTTCCCTACCTCAATATTTTTTGTCCCACATCTACCATTTTTTTGACCAAAGGTTTAAACACAATTTCCGCTTCTCCCGCAAATTCGACCAATTCACCGGAAAAACCCTTTTTGAAACGATACAGGCCATACAACGGATTATCCTCGCTTAAATCGCCGGAAACACCGCGAAAATCATAGATCCGGCAATGTTTTTCGACCGCCCACTGGATCATGCGCCACTGCAAAAGGTAGTTGGGCATGGTGTTGCGGTGGGCGTTGGAGCTTGCGCCGTATAGATACCAAACCTTATCGCCGTAATAAATCGCGATGGTGCCGGAGATGATCTCTCCGTTCAGCTCCGCAACATAAAGCCGCAGATTTTCCGGATGCATCACGTCATACATATGTTCAAAATACCACAACGGACGGATACCGAAATGATCCCGTTCTCCCGTTTCCACCATGATCTCATGAAACCGGGGCAAATCCTCCCTGGTGCCCAGGCGAACCGTCACGCCCTTACGTTCCGCCAATCGGATATTATAACGTGTTTTGGAGTGGAACGCGCTGAAAATCTCCTCTTCCGTTTTATTTTCAATGTTCAGGCGGAAAACAAAGTTCGGCTGCACACCGTCGAAGTTCTTGCCGGCAGGCAACAGTGTCAGCCCCGCATACCGTGCAGAATTTTTGTAGTTTTCGTCGTCTGCGCGATAACCGGGATCACAGCGAAAAATATAGCCGCGGCGTTCTTTCGCCACCTGCCTTGCAGCGTCGATTAAGTCTTTGAACGCTTCTTTATTATCCGTATCGCAAACCGGTCCGCGCGGCGCATATAAATAGTAATATGGCAGATGCGGCACTTTGCGGATCAGCAGCAGCATGCTGCCGCGCACTCTTCCTTTTTCATCACGGCTCAAAACACGCACGCTGTCCCAATCCTTTTTCACTTTCGCCCAAACGCTGGCCTGCAAAAAATTTCCGTCCGGATGAGAGGAAGCGTATTGTTCATAAGCGTCCTGTGTCTGCTCCGTCACAAATTCATACATTATTTTTGTCTCCTTTAAACATTTTTTATCGACACAAACATATACTGATATTACGATATTGCCGCTGCACTGCACGGTCAAACCGTGCTTTGTGTCTTCGGGAAAGGTCGATTATTATGATTCTCAGCTTGAAAAACATGCGCAGCTGTCTGTTGCTTTTTTTATGCTGCGGCATTTTATTCGCAACCGCCGCGGGGATGACCTCCCTGCACAGCAGCGCCGAAAAGGGCGGCGTACAGCTGCCGATTTTGATGTATCACCATATTTTGAAAGACACATCCAAACAAAATAAATACACGATCAGCCCCAAAGAATTTGAAAGCGACCTGCAATATATCAAAGAAAACGGCTATAAAACCGTTACCGTGCAAAATCTGATCGATTACTGTGAAAACGGCAAAGCTTTACCGGAAAAACCCATCATGATCACTTTTGACGACGGCTACGAAAGTGTCTACGCTTACGCGGTACCGTTACTGCGCGAGTATGAAATGTGCGCCGTTGTAAACATTATCGGTAAATACACAGACCTTTATTCCGAATCGGATGATCACAGTGTGAATTACACGCATATCACCTGGGAACAGCTGAAAGCCTGCCTGGAAGACGGAACACTGGAAGTGGCAAGCCACACCTATGACATGCATACCAATCAAGACGGCAGAAACGGCATTAAAAAGAAAAAGTCGGAATCCGACAGCGAATACCGCAAAGCCATTACCGAAGACTTAACACAGCTGCAAAACAGAGCGCAGGAAATGCTTGGCGTTCAGCCAGTCGCCTTTGCCTATCCTTTCGGTCAGATTTCCAAGGAAACGCTGCCGATTTTAAAGGAAATCGGATTCAAAGCAGTGTTCTGCTGTTGGGAAAAGGTCAATGTTTTAACAGGCGACAGTGAAGAACTTTACCATTTGAACCGATTCAATCGGCCGCACAATACTTCAACAAAATCCTTCTTTGCATCCATAGAAAAACAAATGACCTAATACATTTTAGAATACCATTTTTTTCGCATTTTTGCAATGGATTTTTAAATATTTTTAAAAAAATCTAAAAAGCTTTTAAAAAGCATTGACTGTTGTGTATTTATCGGGTAAAATAAAGATACAAACAGCAAAGGAGCCAAGCCAATGCAGGATGAATACAGTCCGGATCTGATTTCCCTTTCGGATGAAGAAGGCAATGAGTATAATTTTGAAGTGTTGGACGCCATTGAAACAGATGACGGCAGATATGTTGCACTGACACCGGCCGCGGATGCGGAAGATATCATGGCGGACGACGGCAGCCTGATCATCATGAAAGCGATTGAAGAAGACGGAGAAAATTATTTTGAAGAAATCGAAGATGACGACGAATATGAAACGGTTGCAGACATGTTTGTCAGCCGATTGCAGGATTTCTTTGAGATCGACGAACAATAATAGATTTGCCTGCCCTGTGCGTGTATTGACAGCGCTCATATAACCCTACAACGAATATTCGGGAGTTCGGCCTCCGGCGGCGGGTCCTGCAGGCCTCCCCGTTTCTTTGGAAGCGGGACGTTGGAAGCGCAAAACCGCTGGGAGAACACCCACCTGCCAATTTGCAGGTTATCATTTCGCGTTGTTTTTACGGCAGGGCGGGGTTTTTTTAACAAAATAACCAAAAACACAGGTTGATTTTCTCATCCTGTGTTTTTGATTTTCTATTGAAAAAATGGAAATTTTCCTGTATAGTATAAGGCAGGAAAGGAAGGGTGATTGATTTTGAAAAAAGTTATTTTGATTTTATTATGTTTTTGTCTTACCTTGTGTTCGGCGGCGTGCGGGGACGCGCAGAATGATGCAGCGGACACAACAACCGCGGCGGACACAACGACAAGCGATGGATATAAACTCGTGTTTTCCGAGGAGTTCGACGGCGATTCGCTCAACACCGATATCTGGGGCTATGAAATCGGCTTTATCCGCAACAACGAACCGCAGTATTATACCGACCGGCCGGAAAATGTGTCGGTGCGGGACGGCAATTTGGTGATCACCTGCCAACAGGAGAATTACATTGCGGACGACGGTACCCCCGCCTCTTTCACTTCCGGCAGCGTCAACACCCAAAAAGGATATTCTTTCACCTATGGAAAAATTGAAATGCGCGCAAAGCTCCCTGTCAGCGAATGTGAGGCCTGCTGGCCTGCGTTCTGGCTGCTCGGTGTAAATGAAGGATGGCCATATGGCGGCGAGATCGACATTGTGGAGATGTATGGCACCAATTACAACCGTTATGAAGCGAATATCCACTGGTCGGATCCTTCGTTGTCGGATGAATATGGCGGACACGTTCACTTTTACTCGCCTGCCATTGGTCGTCAAATTGCAAAAGAATTAAGCGAACCGCTTGGAAATGATTGGCACACCTATGGTATGGAATGGGATGAACAAAAAATGGAATTTTTCTTTGACGGTGAATCCATCGGATCCTTTGATATTACCGGTGCGGAGATGACCGAGTTGCACACCCCGCAATATATTCTTTTGAATCTTGCGCTCACGCAAGAAGGTGATACCACACCGCTTTATAACGGTGAAAAATTGGAATATCTGATCGATTATGTGCGGGTTTATCAAAAATAAATAGAAAGATTATTTTCAAAAGCTGGTTGCTAAAAAGGCGCCGGCTTTTATTCTTACTAAGAAACTTCTGTTACGATTATATAGTTTACAATTTATTCACAAACAGCCTTTCGATTATTGCTATAATATAGTAGGAAAATTAAATAAAGTGAACAAAGGCAAACTGTCAGAAATGGCAGGACGCAAAATCGTGGGCCTAAGGTCGTCCTTTTATAAAGGCGGCTATGGTTGCCAGACTGCTCCTTTATCTAAGTTTTGAATTTAGAGAGGAGTTTTTTTAATGTTGAAAAAGAAGTGGTTCGCATCCGTTGTCACAGTGATTCTGGTGATTTCCTGCATGTTGTCGGTCACACCGGTCTTAGCTTCAGCCGAACAAACTTTGGCACAGGTTTATATCCGCACGGACGGTAATCCTGTCGCTTATGATGAGGATCCGGATGCCAGTGTCTATGATTTTAAAACACAAAGCTATTTAACAACCGCTGAAGCATGCTATAGTCTGGATGGTGTGGAGGATCGCCTTGTGCGTGTGCCCTCTATCCCGGTTGAGGAAGGCAAGACCATTCTTTGGTATGAAATTGTAAAAGTAAACGGCAAATGGCGTCTGCATGGTGTCATCACCGATATAGAGACTGAAGATCCGGATGTGGGAGAAGAGACAGGCAAAACGATCGAACTGGGAATCGTAACGCCTAAAAAAATGTCTGTTCGGTTTGAGGATGGAAAAATCTATCAAAGCGGCGACTCGCTGAAAATTGAGATCGGCAAGACCTACAAGTTCCAAATGTGTTCTAATAACTGGGACAATGATATTTATGATGATAACGGAAACGGTTTGTGCGGAACAGTAGTATACAGTGTGCGGGTTTCCAACCGCTACGACGAGCGCAGCTATGATGAAGACAGCAAGACATTTGTTCTTCCTAAAGGCGATCCGGTTCTTCGCACAGATGTCAACTCCTGCTTTATGGCTTATCGCTATCACTTCACCAAAGGCGATTACAATAAGCAGACCGGTATTGAAAATGTTGTGAATACACCGCTTGAAAGTCTTTCTGTGAACCTGCCGCTCGGTTCCACCATTTCCTCCGATGCTTATATCGACTACAACCAAATCGCATCGGCAAATGTATTTATCGAACGCGGCGAAGATTTGTCTTTGTCCTATACTGATTATTATTGGGAATATTAAAGAAAAAGTAACAAGGACCGGATCCAATGATCCGGTCCTTATCTTTATAAAAAAGTTATTTCATGCTGTTTTCATAAGATTCGATCATTTTCTTAACCATCTGACCGCCAACGGAACCAGCCTGACGCGAAGTCAGATCGCCGTTGTAACCATTCTTAAGATTAACGCCGACTTCAGAAGCAGCTTCCATCTTAAAACGGTCCAGAGCTTCTCTCGCCTGCGGCACTAAAGACTGTTTTGCCATTTCTCTTTCACTCCTTTTTAAAAGGTTTATTTGCGTTTGCAATATTATTGTTATCGCTGCATTCTTTTTTATGATTAAAAAAAATTGGATTTTTAAAAGTTAATTTCTTGTAAAAAAATGAATCCGGCGACGTTTTTCAAGCAACTATTTTGGGCAAAAATAATGATGACAGACCAAAATCTCTGCCATCATTTTATTTTTGCAAATCTTTTTATTTTGCGTTATATTCTTCGGCAATCTTTTTCAACTGCTCCAAAGACTGAATTTCAACGCCGCTTTGCATGATCGTTTCCTGCACATAGCTTGGCAGCGAATCAAAAAACTGGCACAATTCTGCATTATTTTTAAAATCCATTTTAAAATCAACCCCTTTTTGATGCTAGTATGTGCTGATTTTAAAAATTTTATTCATTTTAAAAATGATAGTCCACCGAAACGCTGCTTTCCCGCACGCTGTGCATGTGCGGTTTCACAACATCGCAGTGATACGGATCTTGCTGATAATCCGTTAGCGCCTGTTCATCCTTTAAAGCGACCTGCAAAATCAGATCATAAGACCGCGGCGAATGCAGAAAATCCACACCGACCTCCATACTTTGAATCTGCGGCACCTTCCCTTCCATCGACCGCAAGACCTCCGCCGCTTTTTCGACATTTTTTGCACTGTTGTCCTTTAAACGAAAACAAACAATATGTCTGACCATTCAAAATTCCCTCACTTTTTTATTAAAATAAACTCATCTGATTGGATTTTGGCAAAAAGGACAACGTTCCCATTTCGTCCAGCGCTTCAATGACCGTTTTTGAAACGTTCGCTGCCTGCTGGATATCTTCCTGCGACACAAAACCGCCGGTTTTCGCCGCTTCCTCCAATGCGATCGCCGCATTTTCGCCAACGCCGCCGACCGCCGCGAACGGTAGCCGGATCTTTCCGTCTTCCACGATATAGGTCTTGGCGGTTGATTGATAAAAATCGACCGGTAAAAATTCAATGCCACGGCATTTCATTTCGTTGACGATTTGGAATGTGGTATAGGTTCCGTTTTCCTTTGCTGTGGCGCTTTTTCCCTTTGCTTCGATTTCCCGCAATTTCGCCTTGATCTGATCCGCCGGTTCCATTGCAAGTGATGCGTCCATATCCTCACCGCGCACGGTGAAATAAGCCGCATAGTATTCAACCGGCTTGTAGACTTTATACCAGGCCATACGAAGTGCCGAAATCATATAAGCCGCAGCATGCGCTTTCGGGAACATGTATTTGATTTTCATACAGCTGTCCACATACCATTGCGGCACATCATGCGCACGCATTTCATCGATCATTTCATCGGTGAGCATTCCCTTTGCGGCATTTCCTTTTCGAACGATTTCGGTGATTTTAAAGGCAAGGCTCTCCTCCAACCCTTTATGGATCAGATAGACCATGATATTATCACGCGTTCCGATAACCTTATCGATGGTGCAGGTTCCGTTTTTGATCAGTTCCTGCGCGTTGCCGAGCCAAACGTCGGTTCCGTGCGACAGACCCGAAACCTGCAATAGATCCGAAAAGTTTTTCGGTCTGGTTTCCATCAGCATGTCCCGCACATAGGCGGTGCCGAGTTCCGGCAATGAGAAAGTTCCGGTCAGCGATCCGATCTGCTCCGGCGTCACGCCGAGCGCTTCGGTCGAAGTGAATAAGCTCATGACCTTTTCATCGCTCATCGGCACCGACATGACCGGAATGCCGGTATTGATTTCCAGATAGCGATAAATGGTCGGCACATCGTGCCCGAGTATATCCAGCTTTAAAATGGTATCGTGGATGGAATGAAAATCAAAGTGTGTGGTGATGATATCCGAATGCACATCGTCCGCCGGATGCTGCACAGGGCAGAAATCATAGATCGTCATATCCCGTGGGACGACGATCATGCCCGCCGGGTGCTGGCCGGTTGTGCGTTTGATACCGGTGCAGCCGATCGTCAGCCGTTCGATTTCCGCCTTGGACAGATGCAAATTCCGTTCATCCGCATATTTCATCACATAGCCATAAGCCGTTTTATCGGCCACCGTTGCGATCGTTCCGGCTTTAAACACGTTTTCCCGGCCGAACAGCGTTTCGGTAAATTTATGCGCGTTTGATTGGTATTCGCCCGAAAAGTTCAGATCGATATCCGGAACCTTATCCCCTTTAAATCCCAAAAAGGTTTCAAAGGGAATGTCGTGTCCGTCGCGATTCATCGGTTCACCGCATTCCGGACAATTTTTTTCCGGCAGATCGAATCCGGAACCGACCTCGCCTTTTGTGAAAAATTCAGAGTGCTTGCATTTGGGGCAAACATAATGCGGCGGCAGCGGATTGACCTCCGAGATACCGGCGGCGGTCGCAACAAAAGAGGAACCGACCGAACCACGGGAACCGACCAGATACCCGTGCGCATTGGAGTCCTCCACCAGCTTTTGCGCCGAAACATACATGATGGAAAATCCGTTGGAGATGATGGAGTTGAGTTCCTTATCCAATCGTTTCTGCACGATTTCCGGCAATGGATCGCCATACATTTCACGGGCAGTTTTATAGCAATCCTCCCGCAGGCTTTCATCCGAACCCTCGATTCGCGGCGGATAGCTGCCCTTCGGGATCGGACGGACATCCTCGATCATATCCGCAATTTTATTCGGATTATCGATAACCAGTTCCTGTGCTAACTTCTCACCGAGATAGGAAAAATCCTTTAGCATTTCATCGGTCGTTTTAAAATAAAGCGGCGCCTGCTGATCCGCATCGGCAAAACCCTTTCCCGCCATGATAATGGCGCGGCACTTTGCGTCTTCTGGATGCAGAAAATGCACATCCCCGGTCGCTACGACCGGTTTTTTCAGTTTCTGACCGATTTTGATGATCGTTTTGACATGATCGCACAAAACGCTTTCTGAGGGGACGCTTCCGTCCCGCACCAGAAATTCGTTGTTTCCGTTGGGCTGCACTTCGAGATAGTCATAGTAAGATGCGATATTTAAAAGATCGCCCCATTGCTTATTCATCAAAATCGCACGGTATAACTCGCCCGATTCACAAGCGCTGCCGACCAGCAACCCTTCTCTGTGCTGATCCAATTCGGATTTTAAAATGCAGGGAAAACGGTAAAAGTGTTCCAAATGCGATTTAGAGATCAGCTTATATAAGTTTTTGAGTCCGACGCTGTTTTTCACCAGCAGAATCATGTGATAGCGTTTCATTTTCCGGAAATCGCCGCCCGCAAGCCCGGAATTGATACCGCTGACACTTTCACAACCGTTTTGCGAACGCAGCATCTCCATGAACCGGATAAAAATATCTCCCAGCACCGCCGCGTCGTCGCAGGCGCGGTGATGGTTAAATTCCGGCAGGCACAGCGCTTTTGCAACCGTGTCCAATTTATGGTTCTTGCAGTCTGGCAGCAATGCTCTTGCCATCGGCACCGTGTCGATATAGGTCGGTTGATATTCGATCCCATGCCGGTCACAGGCTGCATGGATAAACGACATGTCAAAATCCGCATTGTGCGCGATCAGCGTTCTGTCGCCGCAAAATTCGATGAATGCCTGCACCGCCTGTTGTTCATCCGGCGCATCCTTGACCATTTCATCGGTGATACCCGTCAGCTGTGTGATTTTTGCCGGAATCGGCATGCCGGGATTGACAAAGGTGTTGAATTTTTCGGTCACAACACCGTTTTCAACCTTCACCGCACCGATTTCCGTCAGCCGGTCGGTCGATGCATATAATCCCGTTGTTTCCACGTCAAACACAACAAATTCGCCATCAAACGGCGTGTCGTCGTCTCCGGTGACCGCTTTGACAAGATCATTGACAAAATAAGCTTCCACACCATAGATAATTTTGAATTCGCCGCCGTTTTTCTGGATTTTCTCCACCGCGTTCATTGCGCCCGGAAATGCCTGCACAACGCCGTGATCGGTAACGGCAACAGCCTTGTGTCCCCACTTATACGCGGTATTGACCAGATCTTCCACGCTGGACATGCCGTCCATCATCGACATGTTGGTATGCATGTGTAGTTCAACACGCTTTTGCTCCGCAGTGTCTTTCTTCTCATATTTATCCACCAAAGCGATCGACTGTGGGTTCAAAACATATTCCCGTTCAAAATCATCGTAATCGATCCGGCCTTTGACCAGGATCGTCTTGCCTTTTAACTCCCCGATCCGATCAAATTCCGCCTGTTCGATCGCCGTTTTGGTTTTCACAATGTAAGAGCCGGTATAGTCGGTAATATATGCATTGATCCGGTAGCGATTGCCGAACTTTGTTTTCCGGCTTTCAAATTTAAAAACGTCTCCCCAGATCACCGCTTCACCAAGATCGGGTGAAACATCGGCGATTTGGATCGGTTTCCCTTTGATCGGCCGGCCCAAAATAACCTTTGCATCGTCCAGATACACACGCATCCCGTCCGGCGGCGGAGCTGTGCGTTCTTTTTTCGGTTTTTGAATCGCCGCCGATGCTGCCGGTTTCGCTGCTGCCGGCGCTGCAGCGGCCATTTTCTGTGCGGCGTCTGCCGCCGCTTTTTGCGTTTGCTCCGGTGTTGCAACCAAAACGCCGCAAAATGTAACGTCGGGCGTGACATTAAAATGCACAGACAAATACTGCTGAATCTTCTGCGGTGCATTCATGGTCGTCAAAATATCCGCCCCGCCGTTTTTCAGTTCTATTTTCAGCTCGTTTTCCGCATATGTATAACCGGCATGATCGAAAAAGCCGTTAAAGCCGATATTTTTCCGCTTGAGCAGTTCTAATGTGTCCGGTGCATATTCCACCTTGAATTCCACATTGGAATAAACGACGTCCACACAGACATATTGCAAAGCCAGTGCGTTTTTCACATCCGCTTCAAACGCAGTGATCCGTTCAAACGGAATGTATTTTCTGCTTTGCAGTTCACAGCTTAAAAAACGCTGTGCCCGGCTGATTCTGCAAAAGGACACGACCGCATCCCCAAATTCCTGCATCAGCGCATCAGAAATTAAATCACAAAAAACATCTTTGACTGTTTTTGACATACCGTTATTTTTCCTTTCCCGCATCAAAGGGACCTTTTTCCCGTTTTAAAACTTTTCGATTTCTTCCATCAAAGCAGCAAACAATTGGTCTTCCGGCACTTTGCGGATGATCTCACCTTTTTTAAATAAAATACCGCAGCCGTCTCCCCCTGCAATGCCGACATCCGCTTCTTTTGCTTCGCCCGGTCCGTTAACCGCACAGCCCATGACCGCCACGGTGATCGGCTTGTCAATGGAACGTACCGCTTCTTCCACCTGATTGGCAATGTGAATCAAATCAATCTTCGTTCTGCCGCAGGTCGGACAGGATACCACGTTCACACCAAACTGCCGCCTGCCAACAGCGCGCAAAAGATCTTTTGCTGCCCACACCTCTTTTTCCGGTGTGTCGGTCAACGACACACGGATGGTGTCGC
Organism: uncultured Clostridia bacterium; assembly: GCA_946493765.1. Lineage (GTDB taxonomy): Bacteria > Bacillota > Clostridia > Oscillospirales > Acutalibacteraceae > RUG11462. The sequence continues at coordinate 131,061 of CAMMAZ010000001.1, forward strand.
CGATCCCACACAGCAGCAAACCGCCGATCCCCGCAGCCGATTTGATCAGTCCCATATGCTCGGTTCCCGCTTCGGTCACGCCGAGATGCAGCGGATAATCTGTCATTTTGGCCGCTTTGCGGTAAGCGTCGAACATCAGCTGCACATCGGAAGATTTAATGGAAATCACAATATTATCAAAATCAAATTTCTCCAGCAGCCGGGTGTGATAAAAAGCACTTTCGACCAACGCATCAGCAGTCACACCGCCGTGCTTTTGCAATATGCTTTTTTCGACCGACCCGGAATTGACGCCCACGCGAATCGGTATCCCACGATTGGCACAGGCGACCGCCACAGCCTTCACATTCTCATCTGACCCAATATTGCCCGGATTGATACGGATCTTATCCACACCAGCCGCCGCGCATTCCAGCGCGATCTTATAATCAAAATGAATGTCAGCGACAATCGGAACACGAACGGCGTTTTTCAGCGCATCGATCAACCGCACCGCTTTGATGTCCGGCACAGCGACACGGATGATTTCACATCCCGCGGTCTCCAGCGCTTTGGCCTGTGCAACATTCCCTTCCGGATCATTGGCAGGCACATTCAGCATTGATTGGATCAAAACCGGATGACCGCCGCCGATCATCCGGTTCCCGATTTTCACAATTTTGGACATTTGATTTTCTCCTTAAAAAATCCAGACATAAAGATCTTTAAATACAATAACGACCATAAACAACAGCAAAATCGCCATACCGACCGCATGCACCACAGCCTCATGTTTAACAGGCTTGCCGCGAATGCCTTCCACAACCAAAAACCAGATTCGGCTGCCGTCCAGCGCCGGAATCGGCAATAAATTGAAAATACCGAGGTTAACGGTGATCATGCATAAAATCTGGAACAGGTACAACAGGCCGTTCACGCCGTTTGTCATGGTGGTCGTCACAGCGTCTGACACAACTTGTGTCAGACCGACCGGACCGGAAACGTCATTGAGCCCGTATTTCCCGGAAATCAAATCGATCAGGGAGATCCAAGCAAGACGCCCCATCGAAACGGTTTTTAGAAAACTTTGTTTGATCACACTTCCAAAGGTATTACGCTCGGCAACAAGATTGAAATCCCGCGTTAAAAAGGTATGCCCTTCCGATTCCACAACCGGAAACTGCACCTTTTCCAGTGTGAGCTTCTCGCCGTCGCGCACAACCTCCACCGTGATGTCCTCAATATCCGCAGACGACAACATATAGACAATATCGTCTGAGGTGTAGATCCGGCGGCCGTCGATAGAGGTGATACGATCCCCTTCCCGCAGTCCGTTTGCCTGGTTGGAGGTCGCCTCACTGCTAAAGTCACGGATGGTCGTTGTGTAGTGCCCGCCCTGAATCAAAACGATTGTCAGCATCAGGATAAATCCCAAAATCAAATTGAACACAGCGCCTGCCGCGACAACAATGATTCGCTTCCACACTTTCGCTTTGTTAAAAGCGTGCGGATCGTCGCTGTCTTCATTCTCGCCTTCCATAGCGCAGTAACCGCCAAACGGCAAAACACGGACAGCATACTGCGTTTCTTTTCGTTTAAATTTCAAAAAAGCAGGTCCGAACCCAATCGCAAATTCATTGACACGAATTTTAAACAGCTTTGCAAACAAAAAATGACCGAATTCGTGAATGAAAATAATCAGTCCGAACACCAAAATCGCAACTAAAATCGGCCAGATCGTGTTTAAAATATTTAAAAAGCTGATGGATATCACCTCTCAAATGATTTTGACTCTAATGAATATTTCCTGTCTTTCCAATACCACCATTTTAATTTTTCTACCTCGTGCTGCTCATTCTCCGCAAAATACACCGCAAGCCGAAAAACATAAAGCTGGCATTTATCCTCTTGAAAGCCTTTGAACAAACAGTCCTGCCGGAACAATTCTTCCGGATCTTTGCCTTTTAAGTCGGCAACTGTTCCAATACCGATATTGTGCAAATCCTGTTCAATATTTTCACCAACGCCGGGGATCGTCCGCAAATCGCTCATGCGCACTCCAACCCTTTCTGTTACGAATAACGGGACAACACCCGCTGCCTTGCAGCCCTGTCGCAGACCAGCACGTCTTCTATACAATGATAATCGATTTGCTTTTGATTTTCAAGCGCATCCTGCGCGATTTTTTCAATATCCAAAAATGAAATTTTATCCTGCAAAAATAATCGCACCGCTTCTTCATTCGCCGCGTTGACCGCAGCCGGTGTAAGTCCGCCTTTTGCAATTGCTTTCCTGCAAATGGAAAGGCAAGGAAACGTTTCGTCATCCGGTTCAAAAAAGGTCAGCTTACCGATTTGCGGTAATGACAGTTCCGGCACATCCGACGCATACCGTTCCGGATAAGTCAATGCATACTGGATCGGAATGCGCATGTCGGGAACGCCAAGCTGTGCGATCACCGAATGATCGTCATATTCCACCATCGAATGGATAACACTTTCCCTGTGCACCACCACCTCCACATCGGATACCGGCACACCGAACAAATGCACCGCTTCGATCACTTCAAATCCTTTGTTCATCATGGTGGAACTGTCAATTGTGATTTTCGCACCCATATCCCAGTTCGGGTGTTGGAGCGCATCAGCCGCTTTTACCTTTTGCAGCTGTTGTCTGGAACAACCGAAAAAGGGACCGCCGGATGCAGTCAAAATCAGCTTTTTCAACGCACGGTTCGGTGCCATACCCTGCAAGCACTGAAAAATGGCGGAATGTTCGGAATCCACCGGCAGGATCGGAATCTGTTTTTGCTTTGCCAACGCCATCACATAATCTCCGCCTGCAACCAGCGTTTCCTTATTGGCCAGTGCGATCGTCTTCCCTGCTTCGATCGCCGTTACCGTTGGGACAAGACCCATCATACCGACCAATGCATTGAGCACAGTATCTGCGTTTTTGTGTGCGGCAGCTTCCAAAATGGCTTGTTCTCCGAAAAGCACTTTTGTTGCTGTGTCCCGCACGCGGATTTTCAGATCCGCACCGGCTTTTTCATCCGACAAAACGGCAATTTGCGGATGAAATTCCCGAATCTGCGCTTCTATTTTATCCACGCTTTTGTGCGCGCACAGCGCAGTGATTTTTATATTCAGCTTTCTAGCGACATCTAGCGTTTGCGTTCCGATCGACCCGGTCGATCCCAAAACCGAAAGATTCACGATTTTTACCCTTTCTTATTGTATCACGATCAGCGGCACATACAAATAAAAAATATAAACAAACGGCGCCACCAAAATCAGACTGTCCACACGGTCGAGCAAACCGCCGTGTCCCGGAATCAGATTGCCAAAGTCTTTGATACCAAAGCTTCTTTTGATAAAGGAAAAAGACAGATCGCCGATCATGCCGACCACAGAGCAAAGCGCCCCGAGCAAAACGGTCATTCCCAGACGGACATGTTCTCTTTCTCCGACGACTGCGGCGTTATAAACAATGCCGACCAGCAAAAACACCAGCATTGTGGTCAAAATACCGCCAATCGCGCCTTCAATTGTTTTCTTCGGGCTGATTTCGGGCGCCAACTTATGTTTACCGAACCGGCTGCCGACAAAATAAGCGCCGGTATCTCCGATCCAGGCACCGCAAAAAGCAAGGATCAGGTAAAAAAGGCCGTAAACCGAATCGATTGCATTCAGATAAGTCAATGCGGACAATGACAAGGTAATCAGCAGCGTTGCAAAAAAGGCATATCCGGTCTGTTTTGCGCTGACTGATTGATGATGCCACAGCGACACGCAAAGCAACGCGAACATAAATAAAAATGTGATCAAAAGCCCGTGCGGAAAAACACCGATCAAATGAAAAAACGGCGGAAAAACACTGTAAAGCAGGCAGACAGAAAGCAAAGGCATGCTTTTGACACATTTGGTCTGAAAAAGCGCTTCGTAAACCGCAATCAGCAATGCCAACGCCAATATAATATTCAGCGCCACGGTGTTGCGGAAAACCAGAAGCAAGACAACAAAGGCCGCCCCGATAACGCCGGAAATAATTCTGATTTTCATTGCCAATCACTCCCTTTTACTGAATATCCCCATATCGCCGATCACGTTTTTGATAATCCGCAATCGCGCGGTCTAAATCGGACGGTTTAAAATCCGGCCATAACACATTGGAAAACCAAAACTCACTATAGGCCGACTGCCATAACAAAAAATTGGACAGCCGGTATTCTCCGCTCGGTCGAATAATTAAATCCGGATCCGGCTGATCAAAGGTGTAAATCCGGTCGGAAATCGTTTGCTCGTTAATCTTCAAAAGACTGCCGTCCTTATATTCCTGCGCAATTTTTCGCACCGCATGCACGATTTCATCCCGGCCGCCGTAATTCAGTGCAATATTCAGGCGCAAACCCGTCGCGTCTTTCGAGCCGTCTTCCGCTTCCTGAATCAAAGTTTGAATATCCTCCGGTAGCGCTTTTAAATCACCGATAAAACGAACCTTGATGTTTTCATCTTTGAAATTTTTTGCGTCCTTCAAATAATCCCGCAAAAGATTCATGATCGATTCCACTTCTTTTTGCGGACGCTTCCAGTTTTCTGTGGAGAACGCATAAACCGTTAAATATTGCAGACCGATTTGATTACAATACCGTGCGATCTGTTTGAAATTTTTTGAGCCTGCGCTATGTCCGGCCGAACGCGGCAGCGCGCGCTTTTTCGCCCACCGTCCGTTTCCGTCCATAATAATTCCAATATGTGCGGGCAGCCGGGTTGAATCCATTTTTTTTCTTTTTGCAAACATCAAAACGCTCCCTGTGAAAGGTGATAAAAAGCAACGGAGGACAAGCTATAGCTGTTTTTTGCAGTATAGCTTATCCGCCGCATTGTCCACTTTTAAATTTCCATGATTTCTTTTTCTTTTTTCGCGGCAAGATCATCAGCTTCCTTGCAGAACTTATCGGTGTGATCCTGCACGACCTTTTCCAGCTGTTTTAAATCGTCCTCTGTTAAATTTCCCTGCTTTTTATCCGCTTTTAATTTGTCCAGCGCATCCCGGCGGATGTTGCGGACGGCGATTTTGCATTCCTCTCCGTATTTCCGGATTTCCTTGCAAATCTCTTTTCTTCTTTCCTCCGTCAGCGGCGGGAAACTTAACCGAATGACCTTACCGTCATTGTTTGGATTGATACCAATATCCGAAGCCTGGATCGCTTTTTCGATCTCCTTCAATGTGCTCACATCCCACGGCTGGATCATCAGGGTGCGCGCATCCGGCACGGAAACCGCCGCCATCTGCCCGATCGGAGTGGGCACGCCATAGTAATCCACAGTGACTTTGTTCAGAACAGAAGGGTTCGCTCTGCCTGCACGGATCGAAGTATATTCCTTATCAAGGGCCAAAACGGTTTTATTCATTTTTTCCTTGCATTTTTCACAGATTTCATTCATAACGATCTCTCCTTTTTTAATTTACTGAACAAGTGTGCCGATATTTTCACCGCACACCGCTTTCACAATATTATCAGGGTCTTCCAAAGAAAATACTAGAATCGGCAGCTTGTTATCCATACACAATGAAGCTGCCGTGCTATCCATGACCTTTAGACCATTGTTTAAAACATTGAGGAAAGAAAGCTCATCATATTTTTTCGCGTCGGGATTGGTCTTGGGATCGCTGTCATACACGCCGTCGACATTGGTGGCTTTAAAAACGATTTGCGCATCGATCTCATTGGCGCGCAGTGATGCTGCCGTGTCGGTTGAAAAAAATGGATTACCCGTTCCGCATCCAAAAATCACAACTCTTCCTTTTTCCAGGTGCCGCATCGCTTTGTTGCGAATATAAGGCTCCGCGATCTGCTGCATAGCGATCGCTGTCTGCACCCGCACCGGCACGCCCACCTGTTCAAGACCGTCGGCCAAAGCCAATGAATTAATCACCGTTGCAAGCATTCCCATATGATCGGCTCTTGTCCGATCCATTTTACCGCCGCTTCTGCCGCGCCAGAAGTTACCGCCGCCGACAACAATGCAGATCTCAACTCCCAGATCCACACACTTTTTGATGCTTTCGCAAATGGTGAGCACCTTTTCGAAATCCAGTCCGAACTTTGCGTCGCCAGCCAGCGCTTCCCCGCTGAGCTTTAAAAGAATTCTTTTATAAACCGGCTTCATGATTAAAAATTCCTTTCCCTTCTGATTCTTTTCCTATTTTACTATATCTTAACCGTAAAGTAAAGGATAAAATTTTCTTTTCAGGTTTTATTTACAAATTATGCATTTCGTGTTCTTTCTATTCAAACACAGTTTTGGGGAAAGGAGAAAGCTGTGTGTAAAATGAATAAAAGGGCCGCTCGGCCCTTTATTCTAAAATAGTATATTCAAAGTTTTCAAAATGCAGACGGGTTCTAAGATCAGTACCGGGCGGTAAAAGCGCCATGGCGATCAATACTTCGTTTCCCGAATCGTTATCTTTTAAAACGGCATATTCGCCGTTGATTTGAACGACGGTATATTCAAAAATCATATCTGGTTGATCCTCCATCGCCGACAACTATTCCCCAATAATTTTGATCAGCACCCGTTTTTGACGTTTTCCGTCGAATTCATAATAAAAAATTTGCTCCCAGGTGCCAAAATCCAATTCACCGTTTGTGATCGCAACCACCGTTTCACGACCCATGATCGTGCGTTTCAAATGCGCGTCGGCGTTATCCTCAAAGCCGTTATGCCGATATTGTTCATACGGTTTTTCCGGCGCCAATTTCTCAAGCCACGCTTCATAATCCGCGTGCAAACCGCTTTCATCGTCATTGATAAACACGCTTGCGGTGATGTTCATTGCATTGACCAGCACCAGACCTTCTTTCACACCGGATTCCCGCACGGCCTTTTGCACATCCTTTGTGATGTTAACGAGTCCCCTTCGCGTCGGCAGATGAAAGGTTAATTCTTTTCGATACGATTTCATCCAAAACCACCTTACTGCAAAGAATCGACAAATTTCTTGTGTGCCGCACGCAGCTCTTCCGCTTTTTCTTCCGGCGCGGTAGGATTGCAGTGCGCCCATGCGCCCGTTTCACTGGAAGCATTGAATTTCTGCTTATCCCGGCTCCGCATCGGCGGATAGAAAGACACATGGAAATGATAATAGTCCGACGCGTCCTCCCCGTTGACCGGCGCATTATACATGCACATCATATAAGGAAATTTATAGTCAAACAAAGCATCCAGCATCCCCGCAGTTTCCTTTAAGGTTTTGGCAAACGCCTGTTTTTCCGCATCGGTCAGTTCGGTGATATTGCTGATATGCCGTTTGGCATAAATATTAACCCCATAGGGATATTCCGAAAAGAAAGGCAGAAAAACGGTGAAATATTCGTTTTCAAAAATCACACGTTTTTGCTCCTTGCTTTCCGCTTTTATCAGATCGCAAAACAGGCAGTTTCCGGAATTTGCAAGATGCTTTTTCGCCGAATTCATTTCCAGTTCCAAGCGTTTCGGGACAAAGGAATAGCCATAGATCTGCCCGTGCGGGTGCGGCATGGTCACGCCGACCACATCGCCGCGATTTTCAAAAATAAACACATATTTGATATTTGCGTCCTTGCGAAGCGCGTTGAACCGCTCGACCCACAAATCCACAAGCTCACGAATATGCGGCACCGAAAGCTCCGGCAAGGTGATTTCATGTTCGGGCGAATATAAAATCACTTCGCATTTCCCGTAGGCAGGTTTGACCTTGAAAAAGTCGGTCGCCACATCATCCGGCTCCGGCGGATTTTGCGACAGGGCCGGAAAATCGTTATCGTATTCATAAACAGTGAAATGCTCCGGCACTTTGCCCGAACCCGGACAAAACGGGCACCAGTCTTTAGGCATCTGCGGCCGGTTCTGCCGGTGCGATGCGATCATCACATAATCTTCAATCAAAGGATTCCATCTCAGTTCAGCCATTTTTTATCACTCCGCTTCTTTTGTTTTAGTTAAATCTTCCGTGACTTCAATGCCACCATACGGCCGGATGCTCAGCACATAGCAGCTGTCCGGACCGAATATCGCTTCAATTTCTCTTTTATATGTATCCAAAAGCGCATTCGGCACAAACGCCTGAATCGTTCCGGCGAAACCGCCGCCATGCACACGAAATGCACCCTGTCCGTTTAAAATACGTTCGGTGACCGCCAGCGCCAGCGTTAATCCCTGCTCCTGCGGGCTTGACGCCGCAAATACATTTTGCAAAAATGAAAGCGACGAACGGCCGGACGCCGTGATTGTTTGTTTAAATGCTTCAAAATCGCCTTTTTTCAATGCGTCCCGCAAAGAAATCGCACGTTTGTTATCATGAAAGAAGTGAATCGCACGCAAGATCGCACGATCGCTCACCTTTTGCCGCAACGCGGGAATATCCGCATAAAACGCATCTTCATCCACATCCCGCAGCACTTCTTTACCCATTGCATTGGCAACAGCTTTCATTTCGGCCGGTATCGCTGCATACTCATTCGTTAAATCCGAATGGCTGCCGCCGGTATCCACAATACAAAGCGAATGATCCACTGACGCAAAATCAAAATCCACCTTTTCCACCACAGGCGCTTTGGGATCATGAAAATCGATTGCCACAAACCCACCGACTGAACAAGCAGTCTGATCCATCAGTCCGCATGGTTTATTGAAAAACACATTTTCCGCATATTGCGAAACGATCGCCTTTTGCACAGCATCCATTTTTCCGTCATTATATAGGCTGTTCAGCAGTGTGCAGACCATCACTTCAAACGCCGCGGAACTGGAAAGCCCTGAACCTTTCAGCACTTTTGAAGTCGTGTAGGCATTAAAGCCGCCGATCTTATATCCCAACTGCTTGAAACGCGCAGCGATTCCACGGATCAAGGCAATCGCCTTTTCATTTTCCTTTTCAACAGGTTCCAGTTCATCGATCCGGACACGATCCATCGGAAATCCGGCAGATTGAATACAAATTTCGTCGCTGTCGTTTTTAGCCGCTACCGCAATGATATCCAAATCGACACCCGCCGCTAAAACGCAGCCATGCTGATGATCGGTATGATTGCCGCCGACCTCTGTTCGACCCGGTACTGAAAACAATCGAATTTCCTCGTTTTCTCCAAAAAGCTCTGTAAAGGAACGGATCGCACCGGCATAACGTTCTTTGCTGTCGGTCGCATGCGGATATAAAACTCTGAATACGTCGTCGTATTTCCCTGCATCTATATTCTCAATAAGCTGTTTCGCAGTTTGCATGTGATTTCCCTTCTTTGTCTTTATTTTTAAAATGCAATTACTGTTTAAGTATACAACACTTTATTTTTATGTACAAGCGAATTTTTTTATTTTTTATTAAATTGGCTATTTATTACAAAAAAAGTTTATTTTTTATCCTGTAAACGTAAATTTTGATTGCAGTTTGGCTCCTTTTGATTTATAATGAAATGTATGGGATGTTTCAAGCATTGGAGGTATTAAAAATGTTGAAAAGGATCTTAAGCTTCTTCCTTTCCCTTGGCATTCTGTGCGGCATGCTATCGACGCTTTCGACCGTCGGCTTCGCACAGGATATTTTAACGCAGGAAGAAATAGCGGAGAAAAACTACCCGCTGCCGACCGGTTATTCTGTGCAAACGGTCATGGAGACCTATGACACAAGCGTCCCGGCTGTTGTGTCTAACATGTTCGGCGAGTTGTCCTTGAATACCGACACCGCAAACGCGTTTGACAGCGGCTCCTACAAAATGGTATTCAAACAAAGCAACCGCGAATATTCCATTGCAGGTAGTACAAAAAGAACATTTGACGGCGACGGCATTATGTTTTGGTATAAAAGCGCCAAATCATTTACCTACCGTCTGCGCAATCAAAGCGGCAGTATCGTCAACTATGCAACACTGCCTGCCAATCCGGACGGCGGCTGGGTGATTATCTATTACTATGGTAAAACCCAGGGGTTCACCTACAACACCTCCTCATCCAAAACCGATATCAGTGAAATAGCGGCCGACGGCAGCACACAATTCACATTGAATTTAATGAGCGACGGTGGTATTTCTTCTTCCGATGAAACAACCTGGCCGACGATCTATATTGACGAACTGTTCACTTTTAAAGCGGATTTAACAGTCAACGATATTTATTCAAATGGCGAATTCTTTAAATTCTCGCTTGCAAAACTGAAAACAGAATCTCAAACTTCCGCGCAATACAGCGATGACGGTTCTGTGATTTTAACATCGGATTACGGTTCGACTGCCGCACAGACACCGATCAATATTACATACGATCTGGACAGCACGGCAGCAGCTGCGGCGGTTTCTTTGGCTCAAAGCGATTTAGGCTATTTAAAACTGACGATGGACAAAATCTCCTGTTCTGCCAGCGACAGCGATACCCCGCAATGGCTCAAACTGACGATCAGCATCGTTGGGACGGATTCGTCCGGGCAGGAAATCTCTAAGCAGTTTACCCGTCTCGTGCAGGAAAATGAAGAACATGAAATTTTACTGAATGTTTCGGATTTTCCCGATCCATTCACCATGCAGACCATCAACTTCAAATGTGATGCGTCCTCCAGTTCCACAAGGCCGAAAAACGTGCAGATCGAATTGAGTGCGATAACGCTGTTTGAAAAACCCGCAAATGCACTTTTCTATCAGGCGGAGGATCTAGATCCCGTTTATTGTTCCAAAGCGCCCAACGGTGAGACCGTCAGCGCGTTGGAAAATCGCATTTCCTATTCCGACGATGGGATGGACACATATATCAACATGCCCAACACTACCGACGCGGGCTATCTGGAATTTACCATTCCGAATCTGACCGCAGGCGAATATACGCTGTATGCCTATACGTTCGACACCACCGGCAGCGGTAAATTTGTGATCACTGTCAATAACCTGAATCCGATCTATGATTATTCATTTGCCAATCCGGTTTCGGCTTACTCCTCCAACGGCAAAAACATTCTGCATACGATCGGCACTATCACAGTCACCAGGAACGGCGATGCAAAACTGAAGTTTTCCAATGTGCCGAAATGCTCGCAGTCTGTGAAGTTTGACTGGTTCTATCTGATCAAAACAGCAGACGCCGAACCGGAAAATCCTGAAAACTATGCGATTTTAGAATACCCGGCAATGGAACAGTATGAAGTTAAAACAGTGCTTGACACCTATGACAATTATTTGTTTGGCTTCGACGAACGGTATTATCAGGATATTCAGGTGTTCGGATATAAGGGCGACGGCAATGCCTTTAATCTGAATTCCAGAGGAACGATCAATAAACAGTATTTTGACAACAATGTGCTGGTCAGCGGCAGTGCAGGATTCTTAGACGGCGACGGCATCCGTTTCTGGTACAAGACAGCATCAGGCGGTGCGATCCTGCAATTCCGTATCGGTTCAACCGTGAAATATTCCCTCAATCTGTCCTCCAATCCTAACGGCGGATGGGTCACGATTTATTACAGCGACGTCGTTGCAAACGGCGATTTGAGCGACATCACAAATGTGGCGTTGAAAACCAGCAGCAATGGCGCGTTTTATGTGGATGAATTCCATACCATTCAGCAGCAAATCGGCGATGTGATCTATTCGCTCAACGGCGACGGAACCGCCAGTGTGACCGGCTATAATCTGCGGCTGGAGCATGTGACCATCGCATCTGAATATCAGGGCTGTCCGGTTGTGTCCATTGCAGACAATGCACTCAAAGACAGCAAGACCTTGAAATCGGTCGTGATTCCAAGCAATGTGACTTATATCGGCAAAAATGCGTTTGAAAACTGTTTGAATCTGACAACTGTGGAATTTGGCGGCGTGACCACCATCGATGAACACGCCTTTAAAAACTGTGAAAAACTGACCGATGTTGTTTTCCCAAGCGGTCTGCAAACCGTTGCTTCCAATGCTTTTGATGAATGCGATGCACTGGTTTTGGAAGTGACCAACGATTCTTTTGCAAAAAGCTATGCGATTGACAACGGTATCGATTACCGCTGCACCACAACAGACGGTTTTTACTACTATCGCGATTATGACGCTTCAACAGATACCAGCGGCGTGCGCATCATCGGGTATACCGGTACTGCAACAGCTATCACTGTTCCATCAACGATTGACGGCTATCCCGTTGTGGCGATCGATGAAAGCGCATTTGCCAACAACACAAACATTACTTCCCTGTCGGTACCCGCAAGTGTCACTGCAATCGGTGATGCGGCATTTTCCGGCTGCACGGCATTGACAAACGTCACACTCAATGCTGTTACCACCATTGGAAATGATGCTTTCAACGGCTGCACGGCTCTGTCAACCATTACACTCGGTAACGCTGTAACAACGATCGGTGATGGTGCATTTTCCGGCTGCAGTGCAATCGATACTTTGTATCTGCCGGACAGCATCACTTCCATTGGCAGCGGCGCGTTTTCCGGCTGCGATTTTACGGCGCAGATGAGCGAAGCGACTTATGCTTCCAAAACCGGCTATGTTTACACCTATGTCAACGACAATTCTTTTCCATATATTCCGACCGTTTCAGGTGACTATCAGGTCCGTGTGGTGAAATACAAAGCTGAGATCATCGATTATACCGGCACCGGCACGCAGTTGACCATTCCGGCGGTGATCGACAGTTATGATGTGTTATCGATCGGCGTTGGCGCATTCAAAAACAACACGGCGATCACATCCGTTACTTTTGCAGGCAATGTCCGCACCATTGATGAACAGGCATTTTACGGGTGCTCTTCCCTGTCTTCTGTGACATTGGAAGAAAGCCTGCGCAATATCAACGGTTATGCTTTTGCTTATTGCACGGCGCTAAAAACGATTGCAATCAACGATATTGTCGCGGTCAGCAGCACCGCCTTTGCCGGCTGCGATATAGATATCACCTACATCCAGACCGATTTTATCCGCGATGCAATGGATTATGTTGCGGGAATGACAGCTGGATGGAACCTTGGAAATACGCTAGATTCTTATGACAACGAATATTCTTATGGTGATCTGACTCCCATTCAGAGTGAAACGCTTTGGGGCGCTGCACAAGTTACACCGGAATTGATGGAATTAGTTGCCCAAAAATTCAACACCATTCGCATTCCGATCACCTGGCAGGCGTTTATCGATCCGAATAATAACTATAAGATCGATGAAGACTTCATGGATCGTGTGGAAGAAATCGTAGGTTATTGCTATGATGCGGGCTTTGAATATATCATCATCAATGTGCACCATGACCAATGGCTGAATCTGGATACCAGCAAATATGATTTCGATCAGGTGAACGCACAATTTAAGGCAGTGTGGGAACAGATTGCCGATCGTTTCAAAGGCTATGATGAAAAACTGATTTTTGAAGCGATGAATGAAGAACGCGCAGGTGAAGACTGGTATGGACAAACACCGGAAATCTTCACCAATTTCAACACTTTGCATCAGACTTTCTATGATGTTGTCCGTTCTTCCGGCGGCAATAACGATCGGCGTTATCTGATGATGCAAACCTATGCTGCACAGTTCAGCAATCACTGCATGGATCCGATGTGGATTCCGTCCGCCGAGGAAGACGATCATATTATCGCTTCGGTGCATATGTATAACACCTCGATGAGTGTTGGCACCTACACGCCGAATTTGCAGCGGATCTATAATAAATTTGTTGCAAAAGGAATCCCCTGTGTGATCGGCGAAACCGGTATGACCTCCGGTTACCGCGACGGTGAATTCTATGACGGCAACACCGACGAAGCCTGTGCCGCCTGGGCGACCTTATTCCTGGGTCTTTGCGATCAATATCAGTTCAAAGCGATTTTCTGGGAAGATCACGGTTCCTACACCATGACCAACCGCTATTCCGATCCGCCCAGCTGGTACACCCCGCTTTACGCACAGGCGATTTATGACGCGACCAATCCGGAAACACCTGAAGCACCGTTGGCCAGTTTTTCCGGATGTGATGAATCTATCACGGATATCGTGGCAGATGCACAAGGTAACGTTGTCCTGCCATCAGGAACGATCAGCGGTAAACAGATGGTCGGCTGGACAGACGGCGTATCAGTGTATCCGGTCGGGGCTTCGATTAAAATCACCGAGGACACGGCGTTTATAGCTGTCGGTCTCGGCATATCCACCATGGACGGCGCATCGGTTCGTCTACTAACACCGACAGGCCTTCGGTTTGAAACGCAAATTGATAAAACCGATTATGACGCGCTGACCGCATTGGGCCTTTCTGTTCAGACCGGCACGATCATTGTACCGCATGATTATTTAGATGACGGGACTATCTTAACACTGGCATCGCTGCAGGAAAGCGGAAAACTGTATCTAGATGTTCAAAACAGCGGCTGGTATAACGCGCAAACAGCGCAAACAGACGGATATTATCAGTATTTTGCAACGATTGCAAATATCAAAACGGCGAATTATCCGCGCGATTTTGTGAGCACCGGTTATCTGAAAGTGACCTATCAGGACGGAACCGAATGCTATTTCTACGGATCGGACGGCACAAATACGATCCGTGCGGTATCGCAGGTCGCAGCGGCAGCGCTGGCGGATCCGAACGGAAACTACACAGATGAAGAAAGACAGATCCTGCAAGGCTACATTGTAGATGCTGAGGCAGTGCAACGAAAAAAGAACACATATCTTTTGGAAGAAACGCATTAATATTTCAAGAGAAAAACCGGAACTGCATTCATTCGTTGCAGTTCCGGTTTTTTCATAATATCTTTATGCGAATTAGTAAGCTTTTGACCGATTGAGCATTTTCAAAACAAAAATCGAGCTATCGATTATTTTATTTTTCCCTCTCCAGGAATTTGAAAGGACGAAATCAAATTTTTTTGGAAATTCCCAAAGCCCGTCATCATTGACCTGTGATAAAATCCAATTATCATACTTTTCCTGATATTTCGACCATCCCTGAAATTGCGAAATAATAGAAAGCGCTCTGACCCAATGCCAAAAGTCTCTGCTGTCCCGATTCTGAACAGAAATAGGAACGAAATCAAAGGGTCTGTTATTATAAACATAACCAAGACTGTTCGCTTGATTGATACAGTAATCAACCAACGCCTGATCCGTGAGCGTGTCAATATACGACTGATTTTTACCTGGCGCTAACAATAAAAGAACGTAATAATTAAACGGCTGTATCGGACGTTTGGTGGAAATACCAAAAACCTCATGAATGACTTCAATATTCCTATTCCGATCATATTCACCACTTGTAAAAGATTCTTTCGCGATATAAGCCCACTGCTTTCTATATGCATCCAATATCGGATTGTCCTGATCCATCAATGCAAGCATAGAGGCAGTAACTAAAGGCACAAACATATTCGGCCACCAAAGTATATTATCATGTTTTTCAAACTGATTCCATTCTTCTTCCCCATTCAACACTTTGATCAGATACTTTGAAATCCGTTCTAAACAAATATGCCGTTTGTCCAGCCCAAAGGATAACAGTTTCCGGATCGTTCCCTCCGAATAGCCATGAAACGGCGGCCAAAATCCTCGCTCATTTTGAGATAACTCATAATTTTTAACAAAACGGTGATCACAAACCTGCCTGTATAAATCCTGATAAACAGGAGCTTCCGGTTTTAAGCCTTTGAATTCTTTTTGCAGGATAAACTGAGGAATAATATCAGGATTCATCGCAAGCAATCGATCGGCCACTGCATGGATTTCGGCAGACACATGATCATCCCCTCGTGTTTCATTAACCTCATTATACCATACAAATTAGAAAATAAAAAGAATTTTTTCTGTGAAAAAAATCCTGTGCTTTATATCTGAAAATCATCTGATAGAGTTCAACCTTTCGCGGAAATTTTTTTATTTGAACCTCAGCCATTATATATAAATGTTCCGCAATGATCAACTCCGGGTACAAAACAAAAAAACGCATCCCGCAAAGGTGAGGTATGCGTCTTGGAAGCGGCAGCTTGCCGCTGGCGCGCCTGAGACGATTCGAACGTCCGACCCTTCGCTTAGGAGAGCGACCAGAAAGAACAAACGGGATCATACAGAGATATAAAAAACCTGAAATTATGCGGTTTTTCCAGTATTTCAATGTCATAAAACTCCGAACAATTTATAGCTAATAATAGGCAGTTTTTAGGGGTGAAATTAGCTTGGAATTGACATTGACCTGATAAAAAGTATTTGTTACTGTGTCAAAGAAATACAATAAGTACGATGCGTTAAAATCGGACAAATAACGACTCGCCCTCTATTAACTTAGACCATTATAGCATTTTAATTTTCCAAAGTCCACAAAAATATTTTCACCAAAAAATGACGAGCAGCTCTTTTGAAGCTGCCCGCCATTTTTTAATTTTCATTTTTCGCTTTCGCCTGATAAATTGTCAGTAGATTTTGAAACGCTTTTGCCATATCAGGATCGGATAATAATTGAAAGATGGTAGCCGGATCAATACCTGCTTTATTTTGATTTCCCTCCTGCGGTGTTTCCTCTCTCGCTTCTTCCGGTTTCTGCTGATAAAAGTTTTCATCAAAGCGCCTTGCGTTTGCCTGTCTGTCCTCGTCAAGAATATGGGAATAGACATCTTGTACCATTTCCGCACGGGCGTGTCCTGAGTCGCCCTGAACAGCTTTAATATCACCGCCTGTCCATTTCAGTTTATATGTGATACTGGAATGTCTGACACTATGAAACACCACATCTGGCAGATCGTTTTCCTTAATAAGTTTCTTCATCGCTCGGTTAATTACCTGTCCTTCTATCGGTCTGCCCGAAGAATGAGCAAACAGCAGATTATAATCGGTATATTCGTCTCCGAAAAGCTCTTTGATTTCCTCAATAGCTTTCATTTTTTCCCGTACCATAAGTGCAACGGTTTTGGGAAGATATACCCTGCGCTCACTTGTATCTGTTTTAGGTTTTTTGAGTACAAGGACAGTATGCGAATTGGAAAGCGTATGCGGAAAAATAAAGAGTACATCTTTTTTATCAAGCGTCTGCAAAATCTCTCGATTTACCCTTTGCAGTTCCTTGTTAATGTAAATAGACGCCGTACCCTCCTCAATGCTTTTGTCGCTCACATCAATACAGTCAAGAGTGATACCGAGCATTTCACCAATACGCAGGGTGCAGGAAAAAGCAAGGTTGAGTGCCAAAGACAAATTATCATCATCACAATTAGCAAGCGCTTTTTGAAAATCCTCCACAGTCCAAATTTCTCTTTTAGCGTGTTCCTCTTTTGGTATCGTAACATTCTCAACCGGATTTTTCGCAATCAATTCCCATTTGACCGCCTGCTTAAAAGCGCTGCGGAGAATTTTATGTATCTCATTTACTGTATGAACTGTCAAATATTCGCTTTTTGGCTTTCGGTTATTCACTACCTTTGCTTTTACCTTGAACAGACTTTGATAGAATTTGTCCATTACCCTTGTGTTGAGATCGTCCAATTTCATATCCCCAATTAAAGGATCAATGTAATTGAATATTAGTCCCCGCTTCGATTCGTAGGTAGACATTGCCCAAGTATTCACGCCATAAATCGCTACATAATCTTCCAGCAGGTCGTGTACGGTTTTTGAGGAAGGAACGATAAAAGTCCCGTTTTGCTGTTCATACTCGATTTGCGCTTTTCGCTTTTTTGCATCGGCGTTGGTAGCAAAGGTTTCCCATTTTTGCCGTTTCACACCGTTCTCATCTGTAATATTATATACAACCGAATATCGGTTTCTACGCTTTACAATAGAAGCCATATCAGCACCTCCCTTAATTTTCTCCGTCAAGCCAAGCGTCAAAACTTGACTTGACGATCCTGTATTGATTATCAAGCATTACCGTCCGAAAAAGCTGTTGCCCAATCAGGGCGTATACGGCTGGTCTGCTGATACCGAGTATTTTTTGTATTTCAGCTACCGTATAGCTGCCTTTTCGCTTTTTGCCATTCAGTTCGGCAACCTGTTCTTCAAACATCAGGTTCACTCCTTTCGCTGACCTTTTTATAATGGCTTTGAGCAGAATACCACTTTTCAAAGCTTTCTTTCTCAACTCTGCGTTTCCCGCTTACGGTTATCGTCGGCAACGGCTTTGTCCTCAAAATATCATAGACAGCACTATCACTTATTCCAAGAAGCTCAGCGATGTCGTGTGCGGAAAGCGTGTGCGACCAATTTTGACCGGGCGGAGTTCCATCTACCTTTTTATAATGGAACTGATTAGCATACCATTCTTCAAAGCTGTCCACCATCACACGCATTTTATTGAATATGACAATCGTATCAAAGTAGTTTTTCTTGACGAGCCAGTATGACTCTGTTTTTCCGATTCCGAGCAGCCTCCGCATTTCAGCGACAGACATACTTTTCTTATTCATCTTCTTCACCTCCGTCAAGCCATTTATCAAAGCTTTTCTTTGATACTCGGTACTGACCTCCAACTTTTACAGAATGGAAAACATTACTTTTTACAAGATTGTATGCACTGGTCTTACTCACGCCCAAAATATCTTGTATTTCTTCAACCGTATAAATCCGCTTGTCATAATCGCTTTCTATATAAGCGGTTTCGCTCTCGTTCAGAGCAGCTATCCTTTCTTGAAACATTCAAATTCCTCCGTCTTTCTCAACCGCCGCCCGTCGGTAACAGTTGTCATATAGCCAAGCCTTCGCTTGGCTATATGATACCGAAAGAAAAGGAATCTGTTAATTATGCGTTCTGTCTATTCGCATACTTGACTTATTTCAGAGAATTATCCAGCCAAGCGTCAAAGCTCTTTTTTGATATACGATAATGACCACCTACCTTGATGCAGTGAAAAGCGTTGGATTTCACAAGGTTATATGCGCTTGTCTTACTTATGCCCAAAATATCCTGTATTTCTTCAACCGTGTAAACACGCTTTTCACAACTCGGTGTATAGACTGCCTGTGTATCGGCATTCATTTCAGCGATTTTATCTTCAAACATTCTTTTCACCTCCCGACCGAGACGATTTTCTTGTGAGAAGTATATAGTCGTAGCCGAAGTCAAGGCATTTATCACACCTGCTTTTTATCCGCTCAAACGGATCAAGCCGCCGAACAATAAAGTCAGGATTAGATTTATAGTCCTGCAAGCATTTCCCACATAAACACCTGATTTCATCTCTATGCTGCGGTTTTTTTACCCACAAACCTAATGCTGTTTTCAAACCGTTGTTGATTTTTCGGAGCAGATATTCACTATCCACCGCACCGATATAATAGACAAGATCGGTCTGATTAACTGTTTTCAGTTGTTCAAGCATAACCATTGAAGGCTCTCTCAAGCCGAAATTTCTGTCCAAAACAATATGCGAAGACAAAAAACGTTTTTTGATTGCGGTAGTAAGGGCGGCAACGACTGTTGTTGTGCTTGCCTGATTGCTCTCATCACACTGTACGACAAGGACAGGGCGGATTCCGTTTTGAATAGAGCCTTCATTGTTGCCGAAATCATATAAGTAGATTTCTCCACGCTTGACCTTCTGATTGCCTTTGTGCTCCATAATGTAAACCTCTCAATTTAATATTTGAAAGGTGTTTCATATCCGGAGTAGAAACAAGTCCCTTCACTTGTATCCACTGGGAGACGCTATTTGGGGATACTATTTCAAAAATTTTTTTATTTTTTTTAGAGCTGATTCAACGCTACGAATGATAGCTTTGTGATCAACCCCCTCTAATTTTCCAATGTCACGATAGGTTTTTCCGTCTATAAAATAGGATATAAGCCTATTGCGTTGCTTTTCGTCCAATGAGTTTATTACTTCCCAAAGCCGTTTTCTTTGTTCACTAAAAAGCACTTCATCTACATAATCTGACACAGCGGATTCAGAGTGATGTTCTTCGAATTCATCATCTATTGAGAAACAACTACCTCTTGCAGCTCTCATATAGTGCTTTTTTTCGTTTTTACGGTATGTATCACGCTCTTTTCCATAATCGAGAGATAAGACTATAAAAGGCATATTCTCTTTAATTAAAGGAAAATATTTTGCAACTATTTCTTCTTCGGTCAAATTAGAGATAATCGCCCATTTTACATCGCCTGTATAGCCGGGATATTCGTATTTCAAATTTATAACTTTACAATCATCAGCAAATTGTTCTTCAATAACTTTGTAATTTTCATTATTTATTGACATTTCCGCAATCTCCTTAAATTTGGAATTTTTGATATATGAGGTTGAAATCAAAAACTCCGGAAATTACGGATACCCACATATAAATGCCTGCCATACTGAGATAGACATAAATCCCCTTTTCCGCTTGGCAAAAGCGAAAAGGGCTGCACAAAAAAAGCAGCTATAACATTCAAGCTAACGCCTGAAAGCTATAACTGCTTTCCCAAAACATATATTCAATTCGTTTTGCCTAAGCTGCTGTATTGCTGCCTAAGAGATGTTCAACCAGCATTTCAATTCAAGAAAGAATTTCATTATTTTAGGCATACTAATTGTAAACGATCTGTTTTTCAGTGTCATCGGCAAATCTATACCACTTTCTGCCATTTTAATGCCAGCTTCATATCATGCTCGAAAATCGTTCTTCGGGCAGCTTATACAGTGTAGCATAAGCAAGGTCGGACATTCAGTAGGGATTTCGTCGGACTTTAGTCGGACAAGCCTTTTCATTTGAAAAAATCAGGAATATCACTGTTTTCATCAGCCTCCTTTATATTGAATATTCTTTTGAAGCACGGGATTACATATCCCCATAGCGATACACCGAGAAGCGATATTGCTTCTTTTTTCCGGTCGTAAAAGCTACTGCGCTCCATATTTAACAGATCAAGGAGTTCACTTTCCGTATATCGGAACGCTGTCAGATAGCTTTTCGATAAAATCTCGTGATACAGCTTGCCGTTGTTATGGTAGTCATAGATTTTCGTCATAGCGGTATTAATCAGGTCAACCATCCATTTGTTCTCAAACAAAGTGCTGACACGACGCTCAAACTCTTGTTTCTCCGTATCCGGCGCAAATGCTTCCAAATAGACGAGGGCACTGTCCAAATCTTCCCCGTAATATACCAATTCCTCATTGACACGGGTGGACTCGTTCAGCGTGATCCAAACCACATCACGGTATACGCTGAGAAGCAGTTTTGTTTTACAGAATATGTCATATTGACTTAGATGGAGCTGCTCATACATCTTTTGAATCGTTTTGGTGGCAATCGTGTCTTTCCTTCCCATTGGCTCTCCTTAATCCGTAAAACGGGCATAATTTCTTAACACATAAAAGTTCAAGTTATTTTTTGAACTTCCTTGACAAAACACGCAACTTTATGTATTATATATACGCAATTTACTTGCGCATTGACATTATACGAAATTCACTTGCGTTTGTCAATACATATACGCAAGATAATTTTACAGCGGCTCAAATAGTTTGGAGGGCAAAGAAATGAAATTTTGTGAGAAAATAAAAGAAGCCCGCCAGAAGGCAGGCTTGAAGCAAGATGAGTTTGCAAAAGCAATCGGTGTTTCTTTACGGACGGTATCAAATTATGAATCCGGCGAACGGTATCCTAAAAAACGGGAAACTTATTATAAGATGGCAGAAGTTCTGAAAGTCGATGTCAATTATCTACTCACCGATGACGAGGCGTTTTTACTTGATGCCGAAGCAAAATATGGCACAAAAGGAGCAAGGCAGGCAAAAGCGCTTGCAGATGAAGTAAGCGGTCTTTTCGCAGGCGGCGACCTTGCAGACGAGGATTTAGATGAAATGATGAAAGGCATTCAGGAAGCTTATTGGATCGCCAAAGAAAAGAACAAAAAATATGCACCTAAAAAGTACCGCAAAGATTAGCCATCCTATGAAAATCCGTTTTATTGGACACATGATGTGTCATAATACAGTTGCGGACGGTTTAAAAATGGAGGTGTTCCCTATTGGATATACAAACATTAGAGATCGTCAGGAAGGCAAATCGACTGGTAAATGAACTTGGTACACGCAATCCACACAGAATGGCGCGAGATCTTGGAATAGAGGTTATACCGTTAGAATTCAAAAAACAGCGAGGTGCGTATAAGGTTTTAATGCGTAATCGCTTTATTTTTGTTAAGAATGATTTGCACCCGGTAATGAAGAACATCGTATTGCTACACGAGATTGGACACGATGTATTACATAGAGGGGAAGCTATCAATGCCGGTGGGTTTAAGGAATTTAACATCTTCAATATGAAGGAAAATCGTATGGAGTATGAAGCAAATATCTTTGCTTCTCAAATTTCCTTTCCTGATGATAAAATTCTTGAATATATTGATCAGGGATATGATGTTCAGCAGATCGCACGAGTAATGTATTCAGATATTAACCTGGTTGCCCTAAAAATAGATACGCTTATCGCGCAGGGCTATCATATGCACCATCAAGAGTACCGTAATCCATTCTTAAAGTAAACGAGATGTCAATAAGCAGATTCATTGAATTTTTATCTGAAGCATAAAATTCTCTGCATATAAAACGAGTGCAGTTTTACCTTTTGCATAAGTAAATCTGCACTCGTTTGCGTGAATGTTATTTTATTTTTAGCTGATGAAAGGTTTATTATGCTGGATCAAAATGGCGCCAAATATACTGCTTATTTATATTCAGAATATTTTTGCTGGTGTCAGAAAAACGCCGAAGAACCTTTAAGGCGAAATACTTTTACAAGGTTTTTAAAAAGCAATTAGCATAAATATAATATCATATATCCAGGTAATTGCAGGAGCTACCGAGATCGCCCAAGAGAATTTAAAGGTTTGATAATTGTCAAAAATTGAAATTTAGATAGTGCTGTTGGTTATTAACGTGTAGAGAGTGTATGAAGTGTACAAATTAAAAGCCTTTATTATGGAGGTTTAGCGGTTTTCGGGTATGTCTCAAATTTGTGTAAAGTCCAAAATAAGAATAAAACGTATATTATAATCAGAAAGCATATGCTCCCTGATTATTTATTACTATAGTATAAATTAACATCAAATACCGTAATATGTTCATCACACAGGCTCTATTTCATCTTTTATGTAAACTTAAAATGGCATATAAAATACAGAATGAGAAAAGTGGTCAGAAAAGTCTCGCAGCGGCTTATCCGTCTGCTATTTCTGTTCCCGCGGCAGCCCGTCTGCAAAAAAGTTCCAGCCATGAATAAATCCCGTCCCAATCACGTCGCCTGCCGGTCCATTTCCGGGTAATATCCATTTAGGCAAGATAGAACATTTTTAATAGTCTATCATCATTTGGAAAGACCGCTGTACTTTTTGTTACCTTGCGCAGCTGCCAGTTGGAATTCTCGATTGCGTTAGTCGTGTAGGTAGATAAGTGGTTCTGACCGACTGCGGATACTTGAAATAGGTGGAAAGGCTTGCGCTTGCGCTGCCGATGCTGCCGAATAACCGCAGAATACTGGACGACATAAGCAGCATCGTGCCGACGGGGAGTTGATGCTCAAACAGCAAAAATGCGCAAATGATCAGCACGGCCATTGAAAAGAATGCATCAAGCGCCGAACAGACAGCGTTTAGCATGTTTCTATGATTGGATATGCGGTCGCGTTCTTCAAGCACCGCTTTTTGCGTGGTAACATAGCGATCAAGCACCAAATCCTGCATATCAAGTATATGGATATCTTTTGCGCTGCCGCCCCCTGTCGCAAGATTGTAGTAATACCCCGACTGACGAAAGTTAATCAGATCCTTAATGAATATAACAATTTGGTCAAGCGTTGACATCAGCTGCGGCGCTTTATCCTGGTATTCCGCCTTTTCTGTTGTGCGCAGACTTAAAGACTGAATTTTGACGATAAATTTTTCATACAAATACGGGCTGTAATGTATACGCATGACCTCAATGATGAAGTTTGAAAACACACCATAAATCTGTTCAAACAGATATGCCGCGCCGAACACGCCAAGCAGCATGAACAGTTGATTCAGCGATGTTTGCGCGATACCGTTTATAAGCTTATCCACGATAACGGCGCTGAGCTTGATTGTAATCAGCGGCGCGATAGAACTAATGATTGAGATCAGCGACCAGACGATAATGATGCTCTTTTTTAAGTTATAAACCGTCTTTATCGCATAGCCGATCAGCGAAAATGTATCCTTCGGAATACTCCGCAACTTTTTTCCCTCAATTCGACACCTCTTTTAGTTGATCACCCCATTCAAAAACAGAGTAATACTTTGATTTGTAATATACCAACGCTTCATTGTTCCAATATTTATGATGCCCATTGGAATATGTGGGTATAATGACTTTTCGAGTAAATAAATTCTTTTTTAACAAATCAATATTATTGGTGCTAATTAACAATATACAAAAATTTTTGTTAAATGGGTTTTCGATGATTTGTTGCAAACAATAATCTTCGTTGTAAGTAATATCATTATATTCAAATCCTGATTTATTATATTTGATTTTTGCATGTTTTCTTATCCTACGAATAAAATTGTTTTCAGATAAAACATCGTCTATGATTACCATATTGAAATCAAAGGTTTTCGGCAATTCACTAAGCTGATATATTGGATAATTAACATATATTTTTGAAATAAAACCGTTACAACTCGGCATCGAGTATTTTTGTGCTACTGAATACATATTCGCATTACTCTTTTCCGGAATTATAACTCTCATCTTGTCACGATATACATTAAGTAATCCGGTCCCTTTATAGGATTTTTTTGTTTTATCCGTCAATAGAATATCAATATTTTTCGATGATATGTTTTCATATGTATACACCTTACCGTTAACTATAACTGAAAAATTATCTTTGGATATTTGAACCGGTATTGTTAAGGTAAATCCCGTTGCATTTTTGCATTCAATTACTATTTTGTCCTGAGATACTATATTTGCATATATCTCTGCCTTGTCTTTTCCAAATTCAATTCCATGAAGCTGAATCCAATATGATTTTAGATGACAGTTTCTTGTTGTTGTAAAATAAATTTGATTCGGGAACTTAACCCGGCGTACTTTTAACAGTTCTTTAATAATTGATATTTCCGTCAAATGTGAAGAAAAGTTATCATGTATGTAACCTGTACAGTTAATCTGATGATATTTTTCAGATAATTCCGGAACCTCTTGCAAATGATAATTTCTCTCATAAATAAAATCATCATCTGAAACAGGATTATATATTTCAATATTAGACACATTTTTTATCTTATCTGTTTCAGGTAAACCCCCGATCGTATATGCACCCGCAATATCTGACGGTGCATTCTGTAAAAATGACCAGACTGCGGATGCTCCGCTTGAATATCCCATTAAATATTGTTGATCCATGTTAACAGAAAAGAGCTCTTTGCAAATATTCATAGCCTCTACAGCGCTTGCTTCACTCATATAACTTCCTAATATCAATCCTCTAAGGGAAACATCGACCCAAATAAAATCTAAATCTATATCAACTGAATAAGAGGTCCAGGAATAGTTCATAGCCGCAAAGCAGTAAAATATTGGATACTTCTTGTTCTTATCATAATTCTTTGGCAGCCGATACAAAAGCATTACATCAGATTGATCAATTTCAGACTTATAATATATCTCATGCACGCCACTGCTATAGAAATAATCGTCAGTATTTTTAAATGAGGATTTCCAATCATCTCTCATCTTTATTAACTCATAGAACTTTTTGCAGTCCCATTCTCTGTCGTTTTGAGGTTTAAATCTTTTTAACCATGATTGCATCCATAAAAAGTGATTCAAGAAATATTTATTTTGGGTTTGTAATACTTTGTGAGCAATTATATTCACTAACTCGTTTGAAACCAACTCATAGGGTTTAGAAATATCTCGTATAGTTAAGCTTAAACATACTAAGTTACTATAAATTCTTAAACCTAATCTAACCGCATTAGGATGATTTTGTCTATATAAGTCCAAGTCGATAGTATAGATTTTAAATGGTTTTACTTTAATTAACTCATCACCATTATCTTCATCAAAAATTGTTATAATTGAATCTTTATTATATTTAAGCAAATTGTTCGGTACTACAGCAAATGAAAAGGTTCTTTCATCAATACAATTATTTTTTTCATATATAAAATTACATTCATCTATTTTAACATGCTTCCATATTTGTTTGCAAGATAAAAGATAATCGGAAATTTCCTCTTGATAATTCATAATCTGATAAACAAATGTTCCCCAACTGTAATCTCTGCAATTTATATTCTCAATTTCTAAAACAAACGTATTTTTTCCCTTATTTAGATTACATGCAGTATAATGCCCTCCATCGGCACATGAAAAAGTTACAAATTGTCCATTTATCCATATTTTTGAACGATATGAGCAAATCGATGTAAGAATAATTTTTTCATTTTTTTGACATTCTATTTCGGTATAAAAATACAGATATTTGTCTCTTTTTTCACCATCCGCAGATATCTCGAATCTATGGAATCTTTTCCTCTCAAACAACTCATAATCTTGATAGTTTCTTTTCATCAATAGATTGGAAACTTTGTTTTGAATTCTTTCAGGAATCTCAAAATCAAATAAATTATGTTCTTTTTCAAACATATCAATCAATAAAAATTGATTAATCAAAATCCGCGTTTCATTATATTTTTGTACAATTGACTTATTCAAACAGATCATTCCTTTTTAATTGTATTTTTAGTCAATATAAATTTCTAATAAATCCAGGTGATACTTATATTCCTCAGTGCCTCTTCAATATCTAAGACGGCAGTGATACAGCTACCATTTTTATACATGAGCAAAGATATTTGTTTCTCCAGATTGAATATCTAATCTTCAATAAATACGAGGATATTCAGCTAACTGACGGAGCTAAAAGCTGAATGTTCCCTTTATGAAAGTACATCCTAATAAGGAGTGATACTTTTCTTTCAGTTTATTTTTAATCCCTTTTAATACGCTTTTGTATAATCTCCACTGACGGGAGTTGTTTGCTTAGATCTTTTGGCAGTTAGCTTATAACTTTGTATTTGATGACTCCAATGGGCTTTGACATATTCTTCAGGGCGGATCCTGCAACTAAGGCGTTTTTGCTTTTGCACAGCAACAGACCGATAGAAGGATTATTGTTGTCCTTTTTCAAAATATCGTCAATCGCCGAGAGATAAAAGTTAAGCTGATCGGCATATTCGGGCTTAAATTCGCCGATTTTCAGTTTGATCACCAATGAGGGTTTAGAATAGAAGGTCGATATAAAATCGTCACCGCCGACATTGAGGTGATATTGGTTGCTGAGAAACGCAAAACCGGTTCCCAATTTCAAAAGGAACTTCGTTAGATCTTGGACGAGAGCTTGCTCTATATCCCGTTCCACTATATCTTCTTGAAGGGAATAAAATCAAAGATGTATGGATCTTTAATTGTTTGTATGGCAAGTTCACTCTGAGGTAAAGCAAGGCGGTTTTCAAAATTGGAAATTTTATCAGCGATAGCCTGTTATTCATATAAACCGTTTTCAATGTGATATATCAGAATAATAATCTGGTGTATGCGGGCGAATATAATCGCCAAATAATAAAGCCATGTCTATTATTTTCAACAATTATTGTTATATGCGAATACGGACATCTTTCATAATCAGGCTGCGCCTGTATGACACACATCCTCGTATATTTCCAACATTCAGTTTTTATACAAGTATTTAAATCTACAGGAAGCAGTTTTTTCATCAGTTATATTCACTCAATTCATTTTATTTTTGAAAAAGCCAAGTTATCTATCACACTTAAGTATAGTTTCGAATCCGTTACAAATTATTTTTAGGGCATTTTGCTGAATCAATATAAGACAATGAAGTGCGAAGGACCCACGCCATGAAACGATAATTAGTGCTGATATTGATTCAAAAGTATGAATATATGAGACAGCAAACAATTGAAAAATGCTTCATTCTATGAAGGATTTAAAGGCGAAAGCTGCCGGATAAATATAAAAAACTTGATGGCGTATTCAGGACTAAGCCGGTCTGTGTTTGCCAACCTCACGTGCGAGATCTAGTTCAAGACCAGCTCAAGGAATGCAAATTGTTCTGCGGCAGGATCTTCCTTTTGTTGAATAAGATAGATAACTAAATACCTATATTTCAGTTTGTTTTATACTTTGGAGAGAGAGTGAAATTAAGTGTTTTCACAATTAATTAAAGCGTCTTGAACATCAATTATTTCCATGTCTATTCCTGCGATGTTCTTAATAAATGGCGCCAATGTAGGTTTGGAGCTGATTTCATAAAAAGTATCAATGCCATTGCTCCTCATACTTTGAATAGCCTTTATCCACTGAACTGGCTTGACTATCTGTTCATAGCTTAGCAGATAAAGAATCATTTGTAGAAAGCGGTTTGCCAGTAACATTCATGTAAATTGGTAATATAGGTTGTTTGAAAATGACATAATCTAAATTAGCTTTGAATTTATCTGCTACTGGTTTCATCATCGGGTGATAAAATGGTCTGCTGACTTTTAGTGAGATAATTCGTCCGTTTGCTGAACCATGTTTTCTACATTATATTATCGCCAACTTCATTTTCCATTGCCTTACCTGACATTCACCAACTCAAACGCCGTTTTTATATCTATTACCCCTGCGGCTACCAAAGCCGAATATTTATCTTTTTAAATACCTCATAAATTGCCAACTCAACGGTAAGTGTACATACTTGGCAATATATCGTCTTATTTAATTCTTGTTGGGAAGCCTCAAAACACATTTTGGCAACATCATGGCCTACAGTTTCAGAGGCCAAGTCAAAAACAGACCTTGCTTCTGAGATGAAATCATAAATCCTTTTTCCCATCCCTGTAAATTGAGAGCCTTGCCCTCCAAATATCAATGCTGTTGTATTGTGCACGCCGTTTATTCTACCTCCCTATTGTTCTATATTTCTTTTGCCGTTGATGTACAAGTTTAGATGTGCGAATACTCTTCAACAGCTTTATCTCTTTGATAAGATAGGTCTTTATTCTTAAAGCCGTCTCATGTACATCCGTATGCGCTCCATCGTTAGGCTCAGGAATGATGTAGTCCACAATACCTTGCTGCAATAAGTCCTTTGATGTCATTTTTAACAACTCGGCGGCTTCAATTTCTTTGCTAGTATCTTTCCAAAGTATTTCAGCGCAAGCCTTAGGAGCAATGACACTTAATGCCGCATGTTCAAGAGCGATAATTCTATCTGCTACACATAGAGCTAAAGCCCCGCCACTTCCACCATTGCCAATAAGAATTGAAATGCGCGAAACTTTTAAACACATCATTTCCATTAGATTATTTGCAATAGCAACGGCTTGTCCGAGTTCTTCTGCTTGCTTGCCTGGGTACGCACCAATCGTATCTACAAAGCAAATGACTGGTCTGTGGAATTTTCAGCTTGTTTGATCAGGCGCAATGACTTTCGGAAACCTTCAGGATGTGTCACAGAAAAACTGAATTTGACATGTTCTTCAATGTTTCTTCCCCGCAACTGACCAATCACCGTAAATGGAATATTGTCAATAAAGCCTATGCCCCCTATAATTGAGGGATCATCACCATACAGCCTGTCACCGCTAAGTTCGATGAAATCAGTAAAGATAAGATCAATATATGACTTTGCATTGGGACGGCTTGTGTGTTTCAATATATTCAATTTTTCTGCTATTGAATAATCCATAAACTTTACCTATAGCTCATAATCGTAATAGCTTTGATATGATTTGTTTTATCTCAGACTTATCTGCGACAATATCTACCATTCCATGACGTTTGGCGTATTCGGCTGTTTGGAAATCTTCTGGCAACTGCTCGTGTGTTGTATCCTCAATAATCCTTCTGCCAGAGAATCCATATATAGCATCTTTTTCCGCGATTATAATATCTGCTAATGACACGAAACTAGCACTTGCTCCGCCAAGTGTTGGAGTGGTAACAACGGAAATATATAGTAAACCTTTAGCGCTATGTTGTTTTACGGCAGCGGCCATCTTAGCCATCTGCATTAAAGCTAAAGTACCTTCATTCACCCGGATGCCACCAGAAGCAACGACTAAAACTACAGGAAATTTCTTTTTAGTAGCGTACTCAAATGCCTTTGAGATTTTCTCGCCTTCAACCACACCAATCGTACCGGTTTTATAAGACTTATCCAATTGAATTAAAAGGATTTCTGTCCCATTAGTTAAGCATTTGCTAATAATCACAGCGTTTTGTGGCTGTTTTTTATTTATTTGCTGGCTATCACCTATATTCAATTCACAAAACACATTACTATCAATATACTCGCACATCATTTACGCACCATGAACTTTCGATTCTACATAGTCAATCATTGATTTTATGGTGGGAAAGGCGGTTATTAATAACATCTCATCGTCAAATTCAAAATTGAATTCTCCCTCTAAAGCAACAACTAAAGTAACAAAGGTAATTGAATCTACACCTACTTCGCCAAGGGAAGTTTCTAATGTCACATCTTCATTCTTGGGAGCAAGAGTAGATTTTATTACCCCAAAGGCTTTTTGAGAAACTGCACTTAATTCGCTCAAGTTAGACTCTTCCAGTAGACCATCACTAGTCTTTGTCTCCTCACATTCTAATACTCTTTTCCTGTCAAGTTTTCCATTTGCCGTCTGAATGAAACTTTCAACACGTTTAAATCTGACTGGAATCATATACTTAGGTAGCTTTGAAGATAAATAATCCGTTATCTCTTTTTGATCTAAAGTAGTATCGCTTGTGTAAAACGCTTGTAACATTTTATTTGTTTCGCTTATTTCCGGTGCAATGACAACCGCTTGGTGTATTCCGTCGATTTGGTTAAGATGCGACTCGATTTCTTCAAGCTCAATACGATGACCGCGTATTTTTAGCTGATTATCAGTTCTACCTAAATATTCCAAATCTCCATCAGGTAAGTAACGTCCCATGTCGCCCGTGCGATAAACTCTAACATCTGGTTTTTGCGGAAGATAGATGAATTTTTCTATGGTTAGATCATTTTTGCCAACATATCCTCTTGCCAATCCTTTTCCGGCAATGCAAATCTCTCCGACTTGCCCCTCGGGAAGGATAGATAGGCTTTCATCCACTATGTAAACTTCGGTATTCTTAATAGGACGGCCAATGTCGATCCGGTCTTTCTGAGTTAGGTTACTGACCGTTGACCAAATAGTTGTTTCTGTGGGGCCATACATGTTATATATTTTGGCATTCGTTTTCTCTTTCAATCTCCGGAGCAGACTTAGCGGGAACGATTCGCCTCCGATCATAATCTCTTTGACATTCTTTAGACATGAAAGTTCTTTATCATAGTTTAAGAGTAACTGCATTCTGGAAGGTGTCATTTGAACCATATCTACTTCGTTATCTTGAATAAGCTTTGCCATAAGCCTTGGATTACGCTGTTCATCTTCGTTTGCCAGGACAACTACAAGTCCTCTATATAAAGCCATTATACTTTCAAGGATGAAAATATCGAAGGATACTGTTGTAAAGCAAGCAATACGTTTTCCGGCAGAAAAATCTATGATTTCTGAAATACCTTCAATGAAATTAAACAGGCCTTCTCGTGTAACTTCTACACCTTTTGGGATGCCAGTAGTGCCTGATGTGTACAGTATGTAGGCTAATTCACTTTTATTAGATTCCTCGCGGAAGTCAACTGTTTCATTCTCGTCAATATAAATAACTTTTTCTTCGTTAAATTTTTTGCGGTATTTCTTGTGAGTCAATATTTTACTTGCTTTAGTATCCAACAATATTTGATGTATTTGATAATATGGCATTATTGGATTAATTGGTATGTAAACAATACCTTTCATTATGCAGTTATAAATAGTCGAGATTAATGCAATATTTCTATCCAATAGTAACGCAATAGGAGCATCTCTATTAATTACTTTTTTATTATTCCCCTTTATTTTTTTTATACTAA
Organism: uncultured Clostridia bacterium; assembly: GCA_946493765.1. Taxonomy (GTDB): domain Bacteria; phylum Bacillota; class Clostridia; order Oscillospirales; family Acutalibacteraceae; genus RUG11462. The sequence continues at coordinate 163,000 of CAMMAZ010000001.1, forward strand.
TCAATTCCACCTTAAATCAACCTTTCCATTGTTGCTATCCGTAATTTACTATTCAACAATTGATTTGCTATGTAATTTTCTTTATATATTTTATCAATGATTTTAAAAGTTTTTTCTAAATTAATAAAATTTGTCATCAAATATTTTATAATTATATTTTTTAATTTCACAGTTTCTTCAGATGCGATCATAAGATGCAAATTTAAGTCATTAAATAAAGGGTATGATAGTTTGCTATCTAAATATTTTAACCCTTTAATAAAATTTAATTTATCTTCCGATATCCATTTTAATGTCAAAATGAGAATTGAAGATTCTAATTCTGCGTGGTTCAAATATTTACTAGATGAAAAAGAAATTATTTTGCTCATCAATTCTATTTTTTCTTCATCATATTTTTTTAAATTTATATTTTTAATAGATTTTTGTAAGTAGTGAATCGCCTTAGCACATGCATCATCAAGTTTCTTACCCAAATGTATGCATTCTATCCATGATGCTTTATTACTAATAAATTCATATTTTAATTTGATAATTCCTTTTGAGGGGTAATATATGTCAAGGCAATTATACATCATATTTACATCATCCAATTCCACAATCTGCATATAATGAGAAAAGTGTACGGAATTGTAAAAAGGCGTCCAATCGCAATAATAAGCATCAATCCAAAAACATACAGGAAAATATTTAATATTATCCTTTATATATGAATTTATATCTTTAATTTTATTAGTCATAATTTTTTCTATATTCGTATTAAATATTACACTCAAAATTTCATTATTCTCAAATGGCCTTGAAATACCATTCAGATCTTTTAAAGAAGAATGAATAAAATGGGGGGAAAACAATTTCAAATTGAATAGCTGGTATTCATATCCCTTGCCCTTAAGTATCCAATAAATGATATTATCATCACATGTGCTTTGTTCCAAAATCAAGAGTTCATGTTTGTACATATGCTTACCTTTCTGATAGTGAGTTAAAGATTTATTGATTTTTAACTTTTTTGACCATTATGACTTTCGAAGCAAGTTCGGTTAGCGAATCGTTATGTGAAATATAAACCACGGTTTTACTTGATGAACTAATAAATTTCTTTAGTTTCAGTATGCTATTTTCGTCCAGATTATTGCTCGGTTCATCCAAGAATATAACAGTGGCTTTCTTAAGAATCGCTCTTGAAAGTGAAATCCTTTGTTTTTCACCAACCGAAAGGCTGTCTTGCTTTACGGAGATGTCTCTGTCAGATAAGTAAGCAATACCCATGTCGTTCAAAACACGCATGGCATCTTCTTTAGATGCCAAACCTCCGAAAGTAAGGTTTTCAAGAACGGTTCCGGGAAAAAGAAATGGTTCCTGCGTTGCCAAAGAAACTTGGCTTCGTAAGCTGTCAAGAAAAACTGAAGACATTTCAATCCCATTAACCGTAATACTACCTGTGTAGTCGGAATTCAGTCCGCAGAGTATACGGAGCAATGTGGATTTCCCGCTTCCATTTTCGCCGCATACTGCGACTTTTTCGCCAACTTGAATAGAGAAATTAAGCGGCTCAAAAACGGGGGTGTTGCCATATTTACAAGATAAGCCTTCTGCCGAAAAGCTGTCAATTTTTTCAATCGTTTGTCCGTTGAACTCTTCCGCATTATCATAAAGCACATTCATTCTATCAACCAGAGTTTTAATTATAAGCCGTTCCTTTATGATATAGATAACGGAATTTATAATGTTATTATATATCGAGGAAAAGCCGAGCATTGCCGCAAGAGTTCCGGGAGATGCGGAATTTTGGGAAACTAAGACTGCCCCCACTATAATGATCATAGTGCCAGAGATCGAATCAATTGCAGATGAGAAAAACGATGTGACTGATGCTATAACCGTACTTTTCCTGCCAGTACGGTTATAGTAGTTGCGAAATTTCTCATCTATCCTGTTAATCATTCCATCCTCGATGCCAAGCATGACTGTATAATGAGGCATAGATGTTATGTCCATCTCATATTTGCGGAGCTCTGTTGCATAGTCCCGCGTTTCTTTATCATACTTTGCATTTAATTTTTTAACAGCAATGGGAACGAATAATCTCCCCGCAGAAATTGCTATTGTGATCAATGTGTACTGCCAATTAAGGCTAAGAGAGTTATATAGTAGGTAGAAACAAATGATGGGAAGAGAAACGACATGGGTCATCATCTCCATCCATTCGAGTCTATAACTGTTGGGATCATCCTCTAGACGCGCCTGTGCTTCGCCCACGCCCATTTTCATGGCCTCGTTGTATTTCTTTCGCAGAAACCGCCCCATTACCTTTCTGTCATGATTTAAAGCCTGCTTTATTGTAAGCATATTACAGAGATAACTAATGAGCGGGAAAATAAATACGGAGATAAAAACACCGAGCACAATTTTCCATGCCCTCTCCATAAGTGCATCTTTGTTCAGCCCAAGAATCGCATCGGTAAATCCGGCAACAAGTGTAGTTATCCAAACGGAGAGTACACCGGTCAGTACTGTTTCAAGTGTACTGACAAGCCACGCAGGGACCATTGCCGAAAAGCAGTCTCTTTTTATTTTTTTTATGTTATTTTTCAATTTTAATTTCACCTTCTTCCAGCCTATATATATTACACATCAAGCCGTCAAACCGGTCATCATGTGAAATAACAAGGGTAGTATCCGAGCGTTCGATAAGTTTTCGGCACAGTGTCTCTTTTGCGTCTGAATCAAGCGAATTGCTCGGTTCATCTAAAATTAGCATTTTGGGATTTGAAGAGAATGCTATGGCAAGATAAACTTTCTTCCGCTCTCCTCCCGAAAGATCCGATATGTTCGATGATTTGACCAAAGACTCAGTAAGTCCCCATTCTTCAAAATCCGAAATGCTTGGCTTGCGTCTGAGCATTTCGCACAGTTCCGCCGTTGTCATATTAAATACAATATCTTCTTGTGGCATATAGAACAGTGTATCACCCCAAAATGATGAACTATCCCCATTAAAGGTAATTATTCCTTCCTGCAATGGTAATAGTCCTGTGATTACTCGTATGAGCGTTGTTTTACCGGCTCCGTTTTTTCCTTTCAGCAATACACGTTCGCCGTTTTTGATTTTCAAGTTCAGATTGTTTAAAACCATGGCAGAATCATACGAATATGAGATGTTTTGTGCGAACATAGCATAAGTACCCGTATTAATGCAATTGTGTACGGAACCGTTACTTGAAAACCACTTTGACAGTCTCTCCTCAGATTTTTGAACAAGAGAGAATTGGGGAATGCAGTCAAATACGGCTTTGACACTTCCAAACAGTCCGCCGGAAAGTGCGATAGCCTGTATTCCCACTTCTATCGTTGACTGCCCGGTAAAAACTGCAATACCCACAACGAGATACATACCATACTGCAACAAATTGCTGACCAGTGAATTCATTGAAGATTGTGCTGCACCCGTAAGTTCCGCTTTTCTTCCTGCATTTTGCGCTTCTGCGTGGATTTTCTTCATTCTATTAAGATACCAGTGTTCCAAAGAAAACAGCTTTATCGTAGCCATTCCCTCATATCCCGCAACAGTGAAATCTGTTACTTTTGCTTCGACCTCTCTGTTGATATCATAATTTATCTGCATATATTTCCGAATGATGATCGGGGGAAGTATTTGCAGTAAGGAAATCAAGATAAATGCCAAGGCTATTATGACGCTTTGTACTCCAATAAAAAACGAATAAACTATAGTAGTAAGCAAAGCGGTGACTAAACCAGGAAACAAGTGTTTCGTGGCGGATGTAACGATATTGAGATCATCGGTCAGGTTTTCAAGAATCTCGCCGTTTGTTTCCGAAAACAGTATATTCAACGGACTTCTGAGAACAGCACTGTACAAGATCATCTTACAACGCTGATTTGCCTTCATGTCTTTCAATGTTGTGAGCATTTCAAGGCCTGACAAAACAAGTCTGTATATAACCGCAAAAGAAACAGTGAAAACTGAAAGTTTTAAGACATTATCGACTTCACCGCTTATAGCCGCAGAAACCATTTCCGAGATTAGTTTTGCGTAAATTATTCCGTATGGGATCACCACAATGCTTTTAAGCCAATTCAGAAAGCAGACGATGCGTAGTGGTGTGGCAAATAATCTTCTTATTTTATTGGTTCTATTCATAACTTTGATTCACAGCTTTTCTGGTAAAGAGTTTTTATGGGCGTGCAAATACAATCTACCCCAACACCATATTTGCACATATGCGACTGTAATTTATCAATCATATCATCATATTGAGTAAAAAATTTTCCGTCTATATATTCTGATAATTTTTTATATGAGCCTAAATCAAAATAATCTTCTGACAGTAGTTCACATGGACGCAATCTTCCGTTTTGCGATATAACATACGACATATATCCAGCACCACAAGACAACATATTATCGTATTTTTCGCCACTAATTAAAGGTTTTTTTGGCTCTTGAGATCTGTGACTCCATATACCTACTGAGATTTTTTCATAGTATTTTCTTTTCAATTCACGTGAATTCCTATATGCTACCCTTAACTCCTCATCTGTTAATAAGAATAGTTTATCTTGTGCTAAATTATCACAGGCTCGTCCAGCTATTGTCGGAACTCCAAACTTGATTCTTTTTGCCCCCATATTTATAGCGGCTTTAATATAATCCTCCATCCTATTTAAATTTTCTTTATTAAGTACAAGCGACATTATATTATCAACACCGCATTTATTCACTTTTTCGATTGATTTCATTACTGCATAATAGGCTTCTCCGCTACCGGTAAATTTTTTGTATTCATCGGGACTTGAACCATACAGAGAAAATTGCACATGATTTAGTTTTTTGATTATTTCATCATCATACAAATATAACAAGCTGCCGTTTGTTGGTATACGAATTTCAAACAAATCAGATAGTTCCATTATATAGTTAACAATTTTTTTATTTAAAAATGGTTCTCCGCCTGTCAATTGAAGTTGTTTCACTTTGCCACCAAATTCATCTTTTATGTATTGTATAATATTATCATCAATATCATGTCCTTTGGAAAACGCATTTTTGTAACAATGAGGACATAAAAAATTGCATCTACTTGTTATCTCAACTGATAATCCACTAGGATAAAATTTGCCTCTAACCCCAAAAATATTTGTGCTTTTTTTAATATGTTCATTCTCAACCAGAACATGATTTTTTATTTGATATTCAAGAAAATCTAAAATCGCCTTTTTAAAGCTTTCTATTCGACTATCATTCTCTGCATTATATTGAGATATGAAAATTGTAAGCAGTCGTTCTACCGTTTTAGTTCCGTCACAGAGAGATAAAATGTCTGTTTGAGTGCGATCATACAAATGTTCAACTCCTTCTCGATCGATTATTATTGATTGTTGGTCAAATAAGTGAAAATATAGTTCCGGAGAAATAGCCAAGTAGCTTGAGTTATTCATAAAATATTACTCCTTATTAACCTTATTTTTTATATCAAGAATACGCTCGATTTTTTTGTAACTATCTGGGTAGTCCTTTTCAATATGAAATGTAAGCCAAATGGCAATATTACATAGACCTATAAATATTTCACACATTTTTTTATCCGGTGCATTATGATCTCCCATATGAAGCATAGAGTTATAATAACAATCACCACCGCATAAATACTTAATACTACAATCGGAGCATGGATTGCGATGGTTAACATCATGAAAACGTATAGATTGGAGATTGAAAGAAGCGTTAATATTTCCTAATAAATATTTCTCATTCCCAACGAAACTATCGCAAGGATATACATCTCCATTCGGACAAACGGTTATCTTATTTCTCCCTGCCTTACATCTATACATGTATGCTTCTTTTAAGATTATCCTCTTTATAATTTTCCCAAAATAGTCATTATCATTTAGAATCATAAGTAAATATTCAATTCCTTCGTCAAGTGTTTTTAAAAGCCACTTGGCAAATTTAGCGTATTTCTCCAACAACGTATCAGTGGATAGGCTATACTGCTTTTTAGAACTACGTACTAACTTCATTTGAACTGAGCTGAATCCCATATTTTTATGATGGCGAAGAATATCAGACATATCACTTGTTGGCGTAATAACAGATAAAGCCCATATCTCTTTAAACTTTTTAGAGTAATTTTCATTATTCACTATTTTACGCAATTCCGATGTGACAATGTCATATGTGCCTTTTCCGCTACAGTCAATACGCGACTGGTCGTTAGTTTCCTTATTTCCATCTAAGCTTACCCCGATAGAAATATTATTATTATCTAAATACCTGCATATTTCCTCATCAAAATAGGTTCCATTTGTACAGAGCCAAATTTGAATATATTTACCTGTGTTTTTTTTGAAGCTTTTTGCGTATTCCACTGCAGTTATTACAGCAGCATAATTCATAAGTGGTTCTCCACCACTTACAAAATCAAGACGGTATCCTTTACTATTTGGATACGCTGTTTGAGTGAACCAATCCAAGGTCTTTATTACTGTGTTTTTATCAAACGCGCGCGGCTGAATATTATACGAATCTCTTTTTTCTGCAAAACAATATTTGCAACGAAAATTGCATTGGTAAATTGGAGCAAAGGACAATGACGCGATACCTTTTGTAGTTAAATCATTTTCAATATCAAATGCTTTCCCCGCAAAGAAATAACCATTCTCTTGCAATTGTTGTAATGCCTCAAAATATTTTTGATCTCCAATGGAAATGTCTTTATCGTTAACATATTTAAAAAAAGCCGAATAAAACTCCTTTGAAACTTGCAAAGTTATGTAGTGAAAAGTATCAAACAAAAAATATTCACCGCAATATATAAAAGCATGATAATGTTTACCGCCATAACTCATACTGCTATTTCTCCCCATGTTCAATTAAGGTAATTATATCTTCTACTGAGCTTAAGGGTAAGTCAAAATCAATAATAATATTGAAACGATCCTCTATTTCGACTATGGCCTGCACAAAATCAATTGATGATATTTGTAATATGTCGTTCCCAATGCTCCCGCCTATAAGGGTTTTTTCAGATATAGAAAGCTCGTTGTTTCCAGTAACTTTTTTAAATATCTTTTCCAACTCAATAATGATTTCTTCCCTGTCCATAACAATTCTCCTATAAAATAATAAATAATTGGGAAAAGCGGCAGGTATTTTATTGTTATCTTAGCAACAACCATCACCGCTGCACTTTGTTCGACGACCACTACAACCACTTGCCGTTACAATAGCGTCTCCAGCGATATTAATGATATCAGACAAATTCTTCATCTATCTCACCTCCTTCCTTTAGAAATCTTATGCAAAGGCTACCTGCCGCTTTTCCTAATTAAATAATCATATTTAATTTTTTTTAAAGCTTGATTCAAAAATAAAATAAAACGATTGAAATTGAAGAAAAATATATGTTTTATCCTCATGCGTTTATTAATAATAGAATTATAAATTGTCTCAATAGTATAATCCCCATGTCCATAACGTAATAGAAATTTTGAAATTGTATATGCTGTTTTATTTTCATGTAATTTATATGCTGTCATACATAAAAGTTGAATCATCCTAATGCGAATAGGCGATATTTGATATGAATTCAAATGACTGCTAAACACACCCTCCCAAGGCTGAATCTCAGCAGTATTATTAAATGATGACTGTATATCTTTGAGAATTTGAAAGGATATATCATATTTTTGTTGGCGATACATATACTCTGCAATTCTACATTTTAATTCTAAGGGAGAATCAAGTGTCCATCTGGGTATGCCTTCATCATTTTCAATGATCATACATAATGATGCATATAATTTTTCATCCATCAATTTTGCCAGTGGGAGACGACTCTTTATTAAAGCTTTGTTTCCTATTTGCGACACTTGATAGATTGAATTAATATATTTTATTTTAGTTTGATACTCTGAATGTAATATCCCCAAAACATAGTTCCGTGTTATATCATCACAGCCACTCTCTAGAAGGATACAGACCATTGATAAGCGAGTACTGGCATCGGAAAGAAGTTTCTCAATAATTTGCCTTTCAAGTTTTATTACACCCGATATAATTAAGCTGTCAAGGCACTGAAAATTTTCGATGGACTTGTTTTCGAACAATCTTAAAAGATATTCAGCACAATAATCATAGCGCAGAGGCGTATAACCACCATTAATGCTTTTACAAATGGTAATTGTCAAAGCAAGATCAACAAAAGGATATATGTGTTTATAGAAATCCAATATACAACTGGTCTGATATTGAGAGAATGCACAAGTATAATCCAAGCATAAGTGTTCTTGAAAGAAATAGTCCATATCAATATCAAGTAAAACACTTTGTTGAAATTCCGTAATACATCGACCCAACTCTTCTAAAGTGCATACTGATACTGGAATATTCTCAACTTGAAAAGATGTGGACCAATTTGGGATTTCAATTTTCTCACCATTGTATTTCATTTGTCGGTTAATAAAACGCTTACAACAAGAATGAGATATATATGCGTTTGGAACGACCCAAATTATTCTATTAATTATTTTTCTTTTAATAGCATGTCTAAGAAAATTACCAATATTTATGTGCATAGATTTATCTAGTGGCTCACAATCAAAATGTGCATCGATATGTATTACAGTAGAATTTCTAATTTTCAGGGCTTCCCATATCTCTAGAGCTTCATCGTGGTTATCTATAATATTTACACTTGACATCTTTATTGTTCTCTCCAAGGATTTAATTCATTTACATTTCCATCGTAAATAACTTTCCGACAGCATCGTAATATGAAGGCCGCCGTTTTCCTACTCTCTACATACCACGAAATTATCGGCACTCACTTTTTCGGTGATACTCACACGAATGCAAAGAAGCGACACAAGGCGCAGCTAAATACTGCGGCTCATGTCGCTTTCAAAATTTGATATTATAGAAAATGAACAGAATAAACCCAAGAAACTATAGCTATCATTATATGATAAAATTTGAACATATTTTTGACGTCCCATTTGTTGTCACATCCTTTTGTCTTTTTTGTTCATCTCCCATTAGAATGTTGTGTGGAAAATATTCGCTTTGCATTATATTATCACACATTTTTCCAAATGTCAACAATTAATTTTAAAATTTGGTATAATTTTTTTATTATATTTATATACTTTGTCTAACTTTTGTGTCGCAATTTCGCTCTATCAAAAAACTATTAATTTGCACCCATATTCATAAATTCAATCGTATAAATATATCTTGTTGAATATATTTTACTAAAAAAGTTGTGAAGCTTCCAATATCCACGATTCTCGCCTTGGGAATCTGATGGGACTTCTAAAGAAAGGCGATGATAGCCGCTATGTAGGCCCTAGGGAAGCATTCGGCTTCATTGATAAGGATATCTTCCGTCCTCCTTCTGCCTTACGGTAGCTGGAGTAATCACGCCCCGCTCTTTGATACTTTCCACTAGCTGAAACATATCCTCATCCTCCCGTACCTTAAAAGGATGGTCGGGGAAATCGTCGATTTCACTCAGTGGAATATCCCTGATTTTCGACAGTTTCGCTTCGTCCCGTTCCTCCTGAGAGGAAAGCAACTCATCGAGAGTGTTCGTGGGCAGTGTGAAGTCGCTCTTTCTGCCTGCCATCAGCTAACACCTCCTTTGTAAAATTGGCGTAAGCCTTAGACACGGGACTGCTTGGCTCATAGGCGTAAATACTTTTCCCTTTAGCCGATACCTCTGCGGCTTTTACGGCAGTCGGAATCATTGATTTATAGATCCGTATATGACTGCCGAAATTATTCCTGAGCGTTTCCACCGTGCTTTTTGCAAGATTTGTCCTTCCGTCCACAAGCGTCAAAAGAATACCGTCGATTTTCAAATCGGAGTTTGTGTGTTTCCTCACTTTAGCAATCGTCCCCAAAAGCTGTGTCATTCCCTTAGCGGGAAGATACTGCGCCTGAACGGGGATAATCACGCTGTCTGCCGCCGTAAGAGCATTAAAAGTAATCATACCCAAACTCGGCATACAGTCTATGAGGACATAATCGTACTTGTCTTTTACAAGGCTCAGATAATTCTTCAGGACGCTTTCTCGGCTCATTGCTGTAACAAGCGTCATTTCCAATGAGGATAGGCTGAGATTTGATGGTACAAGGTCAACCTTTTCAACATGGTGCAGGATACCGTCAAAGGGATTTTGTTCCTGCTCCGATATGATTGCCTGAAGCTTCTCCGTCAGTGTTAAAGAGAGGCTGTCGGTATCCCTCCAGCCGAGGCAGGTCGTTAAATCGCCCTGTGGATCTGCATCAATCAAAAGCACTTTTTTTCCTTGCATAGCAAGTCCAACGCCCAAGTTGACCGTGGTTGTGGTCTTGCCCACACCGCCTTTCTGATTGCATATAGCAATAGTCTTGCAGTTTGACATCTCCGGCTTTTACCTCCTTTCTCAAAATTCACAGCCGGCCTCATAAGAGACGGCTATGTAAAAACCACAGTATTTGTTCTCAACACCCCCTGCGGAAAGCAACTCGCTTTGTACGGGAAGCACTAAGGTTACAGTTTGCGAAACCGTATCATAGGAATCTCACCTCTGCCGGGTACTCCGCCAGCTCCGTAGAGAAGTATCATTATCATTCTGACTGTCATTGCCGTTTCAGTAGCAAGCTGAATTTCAGGTCGGGGATTCTCGCTCGTTCTCCGTATATCAATAGGAAAAGTCACGGCGTACCCACCTTCGGGCTATTCATCAGAACTAATGTCCTTAGCGTCTGTCTATTCAATTTTCAAGATACTGTGAAGGCGAGATTCCTTGACCAAAATTTAATCCCTTCACTTGTATCCACTGAGAGAGGGCATTTGGGGATAGTAAATCAAAAAATTTTTCAAAAAAATTTTGAAAGTACCAAAACGTAAAAAGCCGCCTGCCTCTCCGTAGAGAAACAAGCAGCTTAACTGCTTTCTATTCAAATATATTGAACGGCAATCTGTTTTTTTCGTGCTTTCGTGAATTTGATAAGGACATCATCTACTGCGTCCGTATATCTACCTTTTTGCTATTATTGTACTAATAGGACAAGACTTTTGCAATTATGCGAACATAATAAAAATCGAACGCCGTAGCGCCCACTTAACAAATTAGCAAGGATTTTTATGCTTTTTTTCTCCGATTAGCAGGAGAGCCGATTTGATTAGCAAAACGGGCAAAACTCTGCTAATTTTGCTTAGCAAAATATTCACTTTTTACTATATTATTGTTATGTTCAATTTTAATCAGAGTAAGGAGTTCGTCAACATAGGTAATAAAAATAAGAAAAGCCGAAAGCCTTGATTTTACAAAGCTTTCGGCGTCGTTTTTGGCGTCCTTGCCCGGATTCGAACCGGGGGCGTTTCGCTTAGGAGGCGAACCCTC
>CAMMAZ010000002.1 GCA_946493765.1 uncultured Clostridia bacterium
TTCTTGCTTGCGGTGAAGTTTTCTAATTCTGTAACACATCATTGACAAACCTACAGATAACGTAAAAAACACAACGGCAAAAGAAGCAGCAAAATTTTGTCTGCTGCTTCTTTATATACAATCAATATTATCCGATATTTGTATTTTTTGCAAACTTTACAGTTGGCAGCCGTTTGCCCATTGCTTTATTGCATGGATTTGCGGAAGAAGTCCGCCATTTTATCAAACGGGATCACGTCGGTCTTATCATACAAATCGGTATGCACCGCGCCCGGAATGATCAGCAGTTCTTTGTTATCGGCGTAGGGGCTGTCCTTGACCATACCGGCAAAGGCGTCTTTGCTAAAATAGCAGGAATGCGCTTTTTCGCCGTGGATGATCAGTACCGCACTGCGGATCTCGTTGCTGTATTGCAAAATCGGCTGATTCATAAAGGACATGCAGCCGGTCACGTTCCAGCCGCCGTTGGAGTTTAAAGACCGCACATGGTAGCCGCGTTTTGTTTTGTAGTAGTCGTGATAGTCTTTCACAAAGAAAGGCGCGTCCGCCGGCAGCGGATCCACCACACCTCCGCCAAGCGCATAGCTGCCGTTTTTGTAGTCCGCAATCCGCTGTGCGTTCAGCGCTTTGCGTTTTTCATAGCGCGCCTGCTCACTGTCTTCTGCATCAAAATAGCCTTTTGCATTGACGCGGGTCATGTCATACATGGTGGACGCGACCGTCGCTTTGATTCGCGTGTCCAGCGCCGCAGCGTTGAGCGCCATGCCGCCCCAGCCGCAAATGCCGATGATCCCGATCTTCTCCGGGTCGACGTTATCCTGCACCGACAGAAAGTCCACCGCCGCCTGAAAATCTTCGGTGTTGATGTCGGGAGAGGCCATGTAGCGGGGACTGCCGCCGCTTTCACCGGTGAAGGAGGGGTCAAAAGCGATGGTCAAAAAGCCGCGCTGTGCCATCGTCTGCGCATAAAGCCCCGAAGCCTGTTCCTTGACCGCACCGAACGGTCCGCAGACAGCGATAGCAGCCAGTTTGCCGGACGTGTTTTTCGGTTCATAAAGATCGGCGGCAAGGGTAATGCCGTAGCGGTTGTGAAAGGTCACCTTGCGGTGATCGACCTTGTCGCTCTTTGGGAAAGTCTTATCCCATTCTTGTGTTAAACTCAGTTTTTCTTGCATGAAAAATACCTCCATTCACTTTTTGTCCTCTTTTTGCATGGTGTAGACCATGTGATCGAGGCAGTCGATTTTGTATTGCGCTTGATGCAGCTCCTCTAAAAGGGAGGCTTTGTGCCGGTAAAGCAGCCGGTACTGCTCCTTGCGTTTTTGTGTGCGCTCCAACTGCAAAAAATGTGCAATGCAAGCGGCGTCGCATCCGGCGTCGGACAGATTGCGCCGTATTTTAAAAATTCGATCGTCCGTGCTCGTATCCATCCGGCGTCACCTCCTGCTGTTTTTATTGTATGCCGATGCAATCAAAATAGCAAATACTTTGTTTCTATTCTGTGATATGCTTGACAGGCATTTTATAGCCAAAGCTAATAAAGGCGTGCGGGGATCGGGTGTGTAAACGAAATTGATCTGGAGAAAATCAGGCGTGCATGAAAAAAGGCAAAACCGAAACGTTTTGCCTTTTTTCATTCTTTATCCATGCCAATACTGTGGGGTTAAATCCGGTGTTTGTGGGCAATTTAAAATTACCCGTTCATGTTCAGGTTGCCGCTAAAACCGCCGGGACGTGCAAGCCCCTGCCGGATCAGTTGTGCATATTCCGTTTTCATGCCCAACAGCTTGATGCCGCGGTCAACGGTAAATCGATAAATTGTTTCCATGTCGTTCAAATGCGGCTGGGTGATATTGACACCAAAAAGGCCGGGGATGTCGCACATGCGGGAAATATAATGATCGCCTCTGCCGCAGAAATGGATCGCGCCGCCGCCGTAGTGATCGAGCAGCTGCGCGTCATACGGCCGGGCAAATTCGGCATATTGCTCCGGCGATATATTCATCGCGCTGTCGTTGCGCAGCATAATCACGCCGCGGTGCATGATGTTGGACCAGTGCGCGCGAAATTCGCCTTTTGGCGGGAAAAGGGAAAGCCATTGATCCATGAAGGCTTTGTAGGTATCGGTGACCAGCTGCAAAAGTGCATGGACAAGCTCCGGCTCGTCATACATGGCATAAAACATCTCGCACCCCCACAGCAGTTCGCAGATATCCAACGGCCCCTGCGTGTCCGGATGATAAACGGTGACAAATTGTTTGATGTTCGGATAATGCTCGAACACTTCGGCAAAGCATTCGCCCATGGCGAATACCTTAGCGCCAAGTCCCGCATTCAGATCCGGCATGCCTTTGTCGAGCAGCGCGCGAATTTGATCGGTGCCGCCCAGCGGACGGCTGGTCGGCAGCGTGTTGGTTTCATAGGGCATCATAAACATTTCGGCGCCGAAAAGGGAAGACAAAATAGCGGTTCCGTAATTCGCCCGCACACAGGGCACACCGTTACCTGCAAGCGCCGATGCAACGCCGCCGAGTTCCGACAGCAGCATCCATTCCTGATTTTCGACTGCATCATTGATGTTGATCGCCGGAAAGTCGGGTTTTTCGATCTTCTTTTTGCGGTTTGGAACGAAAATATCGCCGTCAAACCGGTCAAACAAAAAATCTTCCCATTGTTTTTGATAATCCAATTCGACCTGCGCATCGATCTGCCGTTCGAGCGCATCCAAAAGCCGCAGGGTGTTTGCACTGCATTGCAGCATGATCTGTTCCCCCTTTTCGCTTGAAACTGCCAACAGTGTAGCACACTGTTTTGGCGTTGTCAACAAAAGAGAGCAGAAAGGACAAATAATTTTTATTGAACCTTTGCAAGGATTGTGAAAAAATAAAAAATTTTCGCAAAAGGGATTGAAAACTATACTAATTTGGTATATTATTAAAGCAAAGCAAAATCCGGCGGCGGGGCAATCGCGGATAAACGCGTCCCGCACGCGCGTTATATTCATTATATTTATGATACGTAATCAAAAGGAATGAACACAATGGAAAAACGATTTGTTTATGCCGACAATGCGGCGACAACCAAAATTTCACCGGCGGTGAAGCAAGCGATGATCGGCGCGCTCGATTTATACGGCAATCCCTCCAGCCTGTATGCGCTGGGAGATCAGGCGAAAGCGGCGATCGAAAAGGCGCGGGAACAGTGCGCCAAAGCGATCGGGTGCGCGCCCGCTGAAGTGTTTTTCACGTCCGGCGGCACCGAAGCAGACAACTGGGCGATCAAGGGTGCGGCCGCGCGGCTGCGCAAAAAGGGCAAGACCCACATCATTTCCACCGCGTTTGAGCATCATGCGGTGCTGCACACATTGCAGGCGCTGGAAAAGCAGGGCTTTTCCGTCACACTGCTGCCGGTACATGAAAACGGAATTGTCCGGGTGGAGGAATTGAAGGATGCCATTCGTCCCGAAACCGGCCTTGTTTCGGTGATGTTTGCCAACAACGAGATCGGCACCATCCAACCGGTTGCTGAAATCGGCGCGATCTGCCGGGAACGCGGCATTTTGTTTCATGTCGATGCGGTGCAGGCGATCGGCAGCCTGCCGGTGGACGTGCAGGCGCAAAACATCGATCTGCTTTCGGTTTCGGGTCATAAAATTCATGCGGTAAAAGGCATCGGCTTTTTATATATCCGCCGCGGCGTTGCGATCGATAACCTGATCGACGGCGGCGCACAGGAACGCGGCCGCCGCGCGGGAACGGAAAACGTGCCTGCGATCGTGGGACTGGGCAAAGCGATGGAACTTGCCGCAACCGGTATTGCAGACCGCGCCGAAAAGATCGCAGCGCTTCGCGACCGGCTGATCGCCGGCGCGCTGCAAATCGAACGGTCACGGCTGAACGGAGACGCTAAAAATCGGCTGTGCGGCAACGCAAACCTTTGTTTTGAAGGTATTGAGGGAGAAAGCCTGCTTTTGATGCTGGACATGCAGGGCATCTGCGCTTCCAGCGGATCGGCCTGTACCTCCGGTTCGCTCGATCCGAGCCATGTGCTTTTGGCGATCGGTCTGCCGCATGAGATCGCGCACGGGTCGCTGCGTGTGACCATCAACGAAGAAACCACGAAAGAAGATATTGACTATATCCTTGAAAAGCTGCCGCCGATCGTCGAACGGCTGCGGTCGATGTCCCCGCTGTGGGAACGGATCAAGTCGGAAGAAAAATAGAACAAAAGAATGGAGATGGATATTTGATGTATACACAACAGGTCATGGATCATTTCACCAATCCGCGCAACGTCGGGGAAATCCCGGACGCCGACGGAATCGGCGAGGTGGGCAACGCAAAATGCGGCGATATCATGAAAATGTATATAAAGGTTGACAACGACGTGATCACCGATGTAAAATTTAAGACATATGGCTGTGGTTCCGCGATCGCAACCTCTTCGATTGCAACAGAAATGATCAAAGGGCATACAATAAAAGAGGCGTTGGAATTATCCAACCAGGCGGTGGTGGAAGCGCTCGGCGGCCTGCCGGCGCATAAAATCCATTGTTCCGTTCTGGCGGAACAGTCGATCAAAGCCGCGATCAGCGATTATTACCAGAAAAACGGAATCGATCCGGAGCCGATCGTGGGTAAAATTCCGACCTGTGAAGACGGACACTGCCATTAATTTTAGGAAAGAAGGATTGGCAATGGAGTATGTTGCAAAAACAAAAGGCGTTTGTTCATCCGCCATTGAATTTGAGGTAGAGGACGGCATTGTGAAAAACGTGCATTTTACCGGCGGATGCAATGGGAACACACAGGGAATCGGCAAATTGGTCGAGGGTATGCCCGCAAAAGAAGTGATCCGCCGTTTAAAAGGCGTGAAATGCGGCATGAAAAACACATCCTGCCCGGACCAGCTCGCCACCGCTTTGCAAAAAGTGCTGGAAGAAGAGGAATAATTCCGGCAGATCTTTCACATATCACAAAATGAAATCACCCCTCTCCGGGATCATCCCGAAGAGGGGTGATGTTTTATGGGTTGCAAAAAATTAACAGTGACGCTGTGAAAACAATTTACCGTGTGGTGTTCCATAGCATCGGGAGCTCCCGGCGAAGGGTTCATCCCTTCTGCGCTTTTAGGTTTTTCGCATTGCAGAAAGCAGTTGAAAAACAGGCGGGATTTTGGTATAATAACAAAAAAAGTATCGATTTTTGAAATGAGCGTGATTGTTTTGGCAGAACAAGGGGTGTTCCGCACAAAAGTGTTCGGCGGGTTCAATAAAAAGGACGTGTTCCGCTATTTTGACGAGCTGCAAAACAGTTCCGGCGATGAAATCAAGCTGCTGAAAGAACAGTTAAAACAGCGGGATGAAACGCTGCAGGCCGATGCGGAGAAGATCAAGGAATTGTCGGATGCGCTGGTGGAACTGAAAAGTCAATATGACAGCCTGCGGCAGAAAGCCGAACAGGCCGATGCGGTGTTGGCGGAAAACCGTGCGCTGCACGAACAGCTTTCACAGCTGCAGCTGGAAAAAGAAAGCGATTTGTCCTATAAAGCACGGTGCGATAATTTATCGCACAAGGTGGTCAAAGCACAGTCGGAAAACATGCTGCTTAAAACCGCGATAGAAAAGGAAAAAATCAAAAATCAGTCGTTGCAGCATGCGATCGATGAGATTGCAAAGGTGCCGACCGGAAATTTGAGTGAAAAGTCGGAAGTGCTGGCGGATTTGTCGGAACTGATCGAATCCATGCTGCAAATCAAAGAAAAAATCCGCGATGCAAAACAGCAGTGCGAATAAAGGGGCGTTGACAGAGTGGAAAACGAATTGCATACCTCGCAGCTGAAAGAAGCGGCAAAAACATTGCATGCCGGCGATCGGATCTTGTTGTCCGGGCCTGTGTTCACCGCCAGAGATGCAGCGCATAAACGCATCCGGCAGTTGATCGAAACCGGAAAGCCGCTGCCGTTTGCGATGGAGGGTGCTGTGATTTATTATGCGGGACCGACCCCGACGCCGCCGGGATTGCCGATCGGTTCCTGCGGGCCCACCACTTCCTCCCGCATGGACCCTTATGCGCCGCAGCTTTTGGATATGGGGCTTGCCGCCATGATCGGCAAAGGCGGGCGCAGTAAGGCGGTGTGTGATGCGATCGTGCGCAACGGCGCGTTGTATTTATGTGCGGTCGGCGGCGCGGGCGCGCTTGCCTGCAAGCATATTCGTTCCTGTGAAGTGATCGCTTTTGATGATTTGGGTTGTGAATCGGTTAAAAAACTCGAATTCGACAGGTTCCCGCTGTTGGTTGCAATCGATGCGAAGGGGAATAATCTCTTTGTCCATGCGGATTAAAATAGCGGATATTTATTATATATAAGCATGGTGTATAAACGCCCGGAACGTTTTATCGTTCCGGGCGTTGTTTTTGTGCGGTATTTTTATTTTGACATGCTTTGCCGGGCGCCGCGGCGGGACAGCAGAATGCCTACAATCAAAAGCAGCGGGAAGATAGCGGCGGCGAGCAATCCTTTTTTCAGGTCGTCGCCGAACCAGTCGGAAATGGTTCCGACCGCTGCCGGACCTGCCGTGCAGCCGAGGTCTCCGGCCAGCGCCAAAAGTGCGAACATGGCGGTGCCGCCGGTTTTCAGCGTTTTAGAAGCGGTGCTGAAGGTGCCGGGCCACATGATGCCGACCGACAGGCCGCAAAGCGCACAGCCGGCAAGACCGAGTGCCGGATGTGAAGAAAGCGCGGCGAGCAGGTAGCCGATCACGCAGAGGATGGCACAGCCGGTCATGAAAGGGGCCAGCCGGATTTTGTGGCTGCATTTGCCGTAGAAAAGGCGGGTTAGACCCATTAACAGGGAGAACATACAAGGACCCAGCAGGTCGCCGGTCGTTTTGTCGATTCGCAGACCGGATTCCGCAAATGCAGACGCCCATTGGCTCATGCCTTGTTCCGCCGCGCCGGCCGCGACCATCATGAGCAGCAAAACCCAGAAGATTCCGGTTTTGAAAAGCTGTGTGAAAGACATGCTTTCTCCGGATTCGACCAGTGTGTGAATGGGGACCTTTGCAAAATAAACGCTGTTGGCGATGGGGATCAGCGCCCAGAAAAGTGCGAGAATCTGCCAGTTTTGCGTGCCGAACAGCGCAAAAAACAGGGTGGACACACCGATCACAAAAACGCTGCCCCAACAGTAAAACGAATGCAGAAGACTCATGGCGCCGGATTTGCTGTTTGTCGGGCAGGCTTCAACGATCGGGCTGATCAGCACTTCCAAAAGACCGCCGCCGATCGCATAGACCGTCACGGCGATGCAAATGCCGACAAACGGGGCGGGCAGGATTTCCGGGAGAACCGCTAAGAAAACAAGGCCGGCAGCTGCGAAAATATGCGCGGCGACGGCAAGGATGCGATAGCCGATTTTGTCGGCGACTTTTGCGCAAATCAGGTCGACAAGCAGCTGGATACCGAAATTGAAGGTGGTCAGCAATGCGATTTTGTCGAGAGAGATGCCGTATTGCGACCGGAAAGTCAAAAACAACAGCGGCGCAAAATTGTTGACGATCGCCTGGACAATGTAGCCGGTGTAGCAGGCGTAGATGGTGTGTTTGTAATTTTTGAGGGTGGACATGATTTTAAATTCCCTTCATTTTTTAATTTCCTTTGATAAAAATCGTTTTGAACAATGCTTTGAACGAAAATTCCTTGTGATAGATCATCACGTTGACCTGTGCGCCCAGCAGCAGGATCACCATGCTCATATAAAGCCACAGCATCAGCAAAACCACAGCGGCAAGGCTGCCGTAGACATGCGAAGGATTGGAAAAATGCTGGATATAAAGTGAATAGCCTAAAGAGAAAAGCACCCAGCTGCCGGACGCTAAGGCGGCGCCGGTGAAATGCGCGCGCAGCGGCATATCGCTTCTGGCCAGCGTTTTATAGCCAAGGACGAAAAGAAAGGTCAAGAAAATGAAATAGCAAAGATATTTGATGATATTGATGTCGTTTAAAAAGGATAAAATGCTGTTGGGACCGAACAGGAGATTGGAAATGTATTTTCCGAACAGCAGCAGCGTGACGGTGGTGATGATTATGAGCATGAACGCCACGGTGTAGATCAGCGAGAACAGCTGGTTGATGAGAAAGCTTTTGCGTTTTGGAATATCATAAATTTCCCGCAGTCCCTGGCTGATACTTTTAATGCCTCTTGAGGAGGACCACAACAGTGTGATCGCAGTGATGGAAAACATCGAGATGCTTTGGGTGTCGTGTGCGTTTTTTAAGATCTCATTGGCGTAGGGCACAAGCTCGGTCGGCAGGATCTCCCCCAGCAGCTCGTTGATGTCCGCTTGGGAAAAAGGAACAATCGCTTTTAAAATGGAAGAGAGCAAAACGATGAACGGCACGGCGGAAACAATAATGAAAAAGGCTGCCTGCGCAGAAAACGCAAACAGATGGTTTTCGCTGATCCGCTGTGAAATCGCGGAGGTTTCGCTTCGCAGAGAGGAAAGCGTTTTTTTCGGTTGTTCTTTCATGGGTACCCTCTTTTTCTCCGCAATGCTGCGGGATCGTCAATTCTATTGTATGTGTTGATTTTGAAATCTATTTTAAAAAGTCAAGGGAATTTTGTCGTTTAAAAAAATATTTATCTCCTAAACTCTGGAATGAAAAGCCGGTTTTGCGCGCATACTGAAGATAACAACAAAAAAAGGATCTGATGCTGCGTGGCTTATCATTTTAATAATAAAGTTGAAATCTGCGGCGTGAACACTTCCAATCTTCCGGTTTTAAAGGAAGCGGAAAAGATGGAGCTTTTAAAACAGACCCGCGCCGGCGATACAAAAGCGCGGGAGAAGTTGATCTCCGGGAATTTAAAGCTGGTGCTCAGCGTGATCCAGCGATTTATCAATCGCGGGGAAAATCCCGACGATTTGTTCCAGGTCGGCTGCATCGGGCTGATCAAAGCGATTGATAATTTTAATATTGAATTGGACGTGCGCTTTTCCACCTATGCTGTTCCGATGATTATCGGGGAAATTCGCCGGTATCTGCGGGACAACAATTCCGTGCGGGTGAGCCGGTCGCTTAAAGATACCGCCTACCGCGCCATGCAGGTCAAGGAAAAGCTGACGGCCAAAAAGAACCGGGAACCGACGGTGGAAGAAATCGCAAAGGAACTGGATCTGAGCAAGGAAGATGTGGTCATTGCGCTGGAGGCGATCGTGGAGCCGGTGTCCCTTTATGAGCCGGTTTATTCCGACGGAGGCGACACCATTTTTGTGATGGACCAGGTCGGGGATAAAAACGACGACAGCAACTGGCTGGATGAGATCCTTTTAAAAGAAGCGATGAAAAATCTCCCAAACAGAGAAAAACGGATTTTGCAGCTGCGCTTTTTTGGCGGTAAAACGCAAATGGAGGTCGCCAACGAGATCGGTATTTCCCAGGCGCAGGTGTCCCGGTTGGAAAAGGGCGCGCTGGATCGGATCAAAGGGAAAATTTAAAAGGGAAAATAGTTGATAAACAAAAACACGGGCGCACAATAACCGCTTTGCGGATTATTATACGCCCGTGTGTTTGTTTTTTCAATAGAAATTTGTCATTTTAATCGATAACCGTGATTTTGCTGATGGTCGGCTGATCGAACGCCAAAACGGTACCGTTTGCATCGGCAACCGGTGTGTTGGCGATGATCTGATCGATGACCTCCATTCCTTCGGTCACATAGCCGAATGCGGCATAGTTTCCGTCGAACGCCGATTCATCGTTGCTCATGATGAAAAACTGGGAAGAGGCGCTGTCATAATCCTGGCTGCGTGCCATGGAGATGACGCCGCGCACGTGTTTTAAATCATTTTCAACGCCGTTTTCGGCAAATTCGCCTTTGATCGTTTCATCCGATCCGCCGGTCCCGTTGCCCTCCGGATCGCCGCCCTGAATCAGATAACCGTTATAAATGCGGTGGATGGTCAGCCCGTCATAAAAACCGGATTCGGCAAGGTTCAGAAAATTTTCCACTGTGATGGGAGCAAGCTCTCCGTAAAGCTCAAGTGTGACCGTTCCGTAATCCTCAAAATCTATCTGCACATGGTTGGTGGCATTGAAAAGCTCGGATGGATGATAGTCGCTGTGATAGGTGGTTGTGGTCGGCACGACCGAATTGTCCGTCCGGGAACGGGTAACGTCACCGTTGTTCGCGTCGGTATCGCCGCAGGCGCTCATTCCGAAGCACAGGCAGACGGCCAGTAAAATCAAAAGTATTTTTTTCACGTTTCAATGACTCCTTCATCTTTTTAATTTTGCATTAGTATACCACAATGTTTATCGGATTTCAACAGTATAATGGCGAAATCTGGTGGCAAAATAAGACCGAAACAGAAGTTGCAAAGGAGAAGATGATAGCAATGAAAAGAAGAACGACGGTGCGGATCATCAGTTTCGGTTTGGCTGTCTGTGCGGCGTTGGGCGGTTTTATCGCCATGCAGTGGCGCGATAACCGCAACTTGAATCAGCTGCTCACCAATCAGTATACCGCGGCGATGACCGATCTATCCGATTGTTTGTCTCAAATTAATGTGCTGCTGCAAAAAGAAATGTATTCCGGGACATCCAAAGGGTTTGCGGAGCTGTCTTCCCATTTGTCACAGACGGCGGGCGCCGCAAAGGCAAGTCTGGCGCGTCTGCCGGTTTCCGGCGAACAGACAGATGCGATTTTTAAATATTTATCCCAGGTTGGGGATTTCAGTCTGTCGTTATCCAGAAAAGCGGCAGCCGGCAGCGATATGACCGATGAGGAACGTTCCTCACTGCAAAAGCTGACCGATTATTCGGGAAAATTGTCGGATGAGATCACCGCCATCCAGACGCAGATGGAAACCACCGGCTGGGACGGCGAGATCACCGCGATCTTTGACGAGGCCAGCGACGAACTTTCCGATTTGAACAGCGCCATTGAGGATACCGCCCAAACGGTGACGGGTTATCCGACGCTGATCTATGACGGTCCGTTTTCCGATCATGTGAATTCGCTGGAACCGGAATATATCAAAGACAAAACCGCCATCAGTCGGGATGAGGCGGCAAAAATCGCTGCCAAATATCTTGAATGCGACACCGATGAAGCAAAATTTTACGATGACGAGGATGGGCAGATCACCGCTTATGTTTTCACGCATGGGGATGATTCGGTCGCCATTACGCGGCAGGGCGGGGTTTGTTTGTATCTTTACCGCGCGCATCAGCCCGAAACAGTTGAAATCACAGAGGAAGAAGCCGTCGCAAAAGCGCTAAGCTATGCCCAAGACCGGTTTGGCATGTCATTTCAAGAAAGCTATTATATGGTGAATGAAAATATCTGTGTTGTGAATTTGGCGTATCTTCTGGAGGATACCATCTGCTACAGCGATCTTGTTAAAGTCGGCGTTGCGATGGATACCGGTGAGATCGTCAGCGTAGAAGCGCAGGGACTGATTATGAATCACAAGGAACGCTCCGCGCCTCAGCCGGAAAAAACGCAAGAGGAGGCGCGCGCAAGCGTGAGCAGCGCGCTGGATATCCGGTCGGTCAACACGGCGATTATTCAGCGGGAAGATTTAAAGGAAGTGCTGTGTTATGAATTTGTCTGCAAGGGGCAAAACGACGAAAATATTCTGGTCTATGTCAACGCCGATACCTTGGATGAGGAAAATATTTTAATGCTCATTGAAACCGAAGGCGGCGTGATGACAAGATAAAAAATAAGATGTCCGGATATGCAATGCGCATATCCGGATTTTGTAGGTTTGTCAATGATGTGTTACAGAATTGGGAAAGAAAAAAGAACCTGTTTCGGGGAGCGCCAATTGAGAGGACGCATAGGGAAATTGTTGTATTGACGTTGGCGAACAGCGAGTTGCTTTTGGAAATCGTGAAAGGAAAAGAACTTGTGTGAGGCATAGAATTCTTCATTGTCTTTACGGTGCGAGCGTTCCACTTTTCCGTTGTGGCGCGGCGTAAAAGGGCGGATGAGCTTATGGCGGATTCCCAACTGCGCAAGGGTTTGTTCAAAGAGGGTTTTCTTGGCTGTGTTTTTGGAATTTAATCGGTTTGTAAACTCAGTACCGTTGTCCGTCTGTATGCATTCAATCACATAGGGGAACTTTTCCGCGACATGCTGAATGAATAGGGCAGAGGTGTACGTGCTATGCTCTTCAAAGGCTTCTAAATAGCGGAACCGGCTGTATTCGTCAATAAACGTGTATTGGTAAAACTTCTTCCCTGCCGCCTCGCCGACAAGGCAGGCAGCAGGAACAAATTTCACATCAATTTGCCCGCGTTGCCCGGGATACTGCATGGGTTCATATGGTTTCGGGATATATTTAGGATTTGGCAGTTTAACTGCCATTTGCCCACTGCGCGTCAACACACGATACAAGCCGGAGACAGAGCGTGAATATCCGCGTTGGCGCAGCTTGACCCAGAGCACGACCAAGCCGGTATTTGGATTTCGTCGACGCATATTGCGGATCAGTTTTAATTCTTCCTCTGTGTGCTGATTAGGATGGTGATGCGGTCGGTGGGAACGATCTGCCAAGGATTCCAGCGTTCCGTCATATCGCTTTTTCCAGCGATAGACATACTGCCGGTTCACGCGATAACGAATCGCTGCTTTTGTTACACCGTATTTTTCTGCATATTGAATCAGGGCTTGCCTAAACCGCATGGTTTGTGTTATCTTATTCATGGCGAATAGATGGATACCTGCCTTTCGGTTTTGTCTGGCAACTCTACCTTAACACAGGTCCTTTCTATTCGCTATCTTTTTTTCTTATTTGTTACACATCATTGTAACACCTACAATATGCAATGCGCATATCCGGATTTTTAGTTGATTTTCCAAAAAGGATATGCTATACTCGTTTTTGCGGCTTATTAGAACCGCGGATCTTTTTTATCATTTGGGGGCTTTTAAAAATGAAAATGAAAAAAATAACGGCGATATTGCTGTCGGTTGCATGTCTGGTGGCCTGCATGACAGGCATATCGCCGTCGTCACTTGCACAGACGGCAGACGATGGATATACATATGAAGTTTGTCCGGATGGTCGCCGAACTGATTACCCAGTCGGATTTGCCGATGTGACAAACGGACAACGCCTTTGTGTTGGAACAACAAAAACGGTTCAGGGATGATGACCCTGAACCGTTTTTTTAGTCGATTTTAAAATCCGCTTCGGTGAATGTGGAAAGCGCCGGCGCTTGTTTTGGCACGCGTTTTAGCGGATCATAGCGAAAGCGGCGGCAATGATAATCTTGTGGGACGATGCCTTTTTTATAGCAAAGAATGCATCCGCCGTCCTTCGCCCTTTTCCCTTTCCGGCAATAGGCGCAGGCGGGCGGGATGCCCTTGCCGTACAGCTTGCGGCTCAATCGATCACTTCCCAAAATTTATTCTGTTTCCATTATAATCGATCTCTTAGAAAAAATCCACTAATTTTTTGATTTTGCGCTGGCGTGTGGAAAACAGAAAGACCACGCACAGGCAAAACAGACAGGCGGAGAAAAGCAGGGTGTGGGACGAAAAGGAAAAACCGGACGGTTTTGCGCCGTAGTACACGGGGAGGGCATTCGGGATCAAACCGATCAGCACCGACGCGAGCAGATAGGAAATGCAGCCGTTTAGCAGCCGCGCGCTCAAAAACAGGCCGGTTTTCGGCCTAGCGGGACCGGCTGCCGATAAAACCTGGCAGATGACCGAAAACCCGCCGAATCCCGTGATACCGGCGATCAGCGGGATGCTTGGCAGCAGCTGCGCCAAAAACACACAGCCGTTGGAGACTTCCAGCGCCGCGACTGCTGCAAAAAATCCGGTTTTGTTGGTGATCAGCGCGCTTAAAATCCCGATCAAGCCGGAAAACAAAATGGTGTAAGCGCAAATGGAAAGGATGGAAGCGCTGGCCTTTGCGACCGCCTGCACAAACGCTTCGGCCAGTGGAAGACGGGGAGATGGCCTTTGTGTGGCGCCGCTGTCGGACACCTTGAACATATGACAGAATAAAACAGCCGTGAGCATGGCGGAGAGGATATGGGTGATCAGCAGCAAGAAACCATAGCGCATGTTATGCAGCATGCCGTCGCCGACCGCCAGCACCAGAAAGCCGGGACCCGCGCCGACGCTGACGGTTGCGAGCAGCCGGCTTTGCGGCAGGGTCAGCTGTCCGCTTTTTTGCAGCTGTGCGCACAGCGCGGCGCCTGCCGGGTAGCCGGAAATCAGACTTAATAAAAAGACCGGAAGCGCGCACGGCGGCAGACCGAACAAAATAGATGACAGGCGTTTGCATAGCCGGCCGGAGGCGTTCAGCGCACCGGAAAGCTGCAAAAAGGAACAGATGCAAAGCGGGGGAAACAGCGATGGGATAATCACGCTGCCGCAAAGCGTCAATCCGTTTTGAATACCGGTTTTTAAAGGCGCTGAGAATAAGAATACGGCGGCAAATCCCACGCCGGATAAAAGCAAAACAGACATTTTTTTAAAATTTTTCATAAAATCCGCCCTTTCTGCGACTTAAAAAACGAATGGTCTCATAAATTGAATAAGAACGACAACGGTAAAGGAGATTGGAATCCATGCCTGAAAAAGGAAAACGGGGACTGGAGAATCTGGCCAAAAAATTGGATCTGCCGGGCGGAATGCTCGGCCGTTTTGCAAATATTGAACTGCATGGCAATAAAGAAGCGATCATCGACGGTAACTGCACGATCCTTGAATATTCCGATACCGTCATTCGTGTGAGCAGCGGGGCGAATCTTGTGCGGTTTTGCGGCAGAGATTTGAATCTTAGTGCGCTCAGCTGTAACGGTGCGGTGATCAGCGGGGTGATCTGCACCGTCGATTTCATCGACTAAGCGGCGCGACAGAAAGGCGGTTCTGTTTATGTTTATGCTTTGGCTCTACCGTTACATGACCGGATATGTCATTTTTGAGGCAAAAGGACAATTTCCGGAACGGTTTTTGAATTTATGTTCCAAAGACGGCACGGCAGTGTGGGACGCCGTGATGCAAAACGGTGTGCTGGCCGGCTGCATGAGCGTGCACAATTACAAGCATGTGCGCAAAAAAGCGCGAAAGGCAAAGGTGCGGCTGCGCGTTGTCAAACGAAGGGGTTTGAATTTTATCGTGCATCGATACCGCCGCCGGCCGGGGTTGGCGGTCGGGTTTGTTTCGTTTTTTCTGCTGATTCAGCTGATGTCCTCCTTTGTCTGGGACATTCAGATCGTCGGCGCACAGCGCGTGCCGGAAAATGAAATTTTGCAGGTGCTGGAACAGGCGGGTGTGAAAAAGGGGACATTGCGGCGCGCGATCGATACCGAACAAACGCGGCAGTATATGCTGATCAACACAGAAGGTCTTTCCTGGGCGGCAGTGAATATTGAGGGGTGTTTTGCCACCATCGACGTGCGGGAAACGCGCCAAGAGGAGGAAAAGGAGGATAAAAACAGCGCGCCGTGCAACATTGTTGCAACGCGCGGCGGCGAGATCGTGAGCGTGAAGGCGTATAACGGGATTCCGGCGGTGAAAACCGGCGAAGCGGTCGCGGCGGGCGATCTGCTGGTGTCCGGGACGGCGACTTTAAAAAACGGAACCACAAAATTTGTGCATGCCGACGCGCAGGTGATCGCCAAAACAGAACACGAATTGTCGGTGTTTGTGCCGTATGTGCAGGAAAAAACGGTGAAATCCGAGGAAAGCGTCTGCCGCCGGGTGTTCAGCTTTTTTAACTTAGATATTCCGCTGTTCACCGGCAGCGTCGACAAACCCTATCAGCGGGAAAAGACCGTCTGGCAGCCGCAGATCGGCGGGGTGAAGCTGCCGCTGTCGATCACGACCGCCCGGTTTTATCCGACCCGGACCGAGAAATATACCATCGACAAATCGCTGGCGCAAAAACTTTGTGAGGAGAAAATGCAGGCGCTTTGCGAAAAGGAAATCGGGAATATTGTCGAAAAACAGATCGACGCAGAATTTACATATCAAAAGGACGGCGTTTTATATACCTGCCGGTATTTATGTGAAGAGGATATCGGAAAAACAGAAAATATTATAATTAATCAGTGACAAAGCGGAAAAAATATGATATAATCAACTATGAATATAAAAAAATAAAAGGACTTGATAACGAATTGGCGGAAAAAATAATCGATATCAGCGCACTCAAACAGGCGAGTCTGCTGTTTGGAAATTATGATGAACACATCAAACTGCTGGAAAAATTGTTTTCGGTGTCGATCGTTTACCGGGATTCCAAACTGAAAATCACCGGCGACGGTCCCGCGGTGTCGATGGCGGCGCGAACGATCGACCGCATGATTTATCTTTTGCATAAAGGGGAGCCTTTGACGGAACAGGGCATTTTATATATCGCCTCGCTGGTCCAAGAGGACGAGGACGATTTCGTGCAGGAGATCACCGACAGCGAATGCATCTGTGTGACCGTCAGCGGCAAGCCGGTCAAACCCAAAACCATGGGGCAAAAGCAATATGTCAAGGCGATGCAGGAAAACACGGTGGTGATCGGCGTCGGCCCTGCGGGAACGGGAAAAACCTATTTGGCGGTCGCCCACGCGGTCAAGGCGTTCAAAGAAAAAAAGATCAACCGCATTATCCTGACGCGGCCTGCAGTGGAAGCGGGCGAAAAGCTGGGCTTTTTGCCCGGCGATCTGCAGCAGAAGGTCGACCCGTATCTGCGGCCGCTGTATGACGCGCTGTTTGACATGTTCGGTGCGGAAACCTTTGCACGGCTGCAGGAAAAGGGCAGCATTGAAGTCGCGCCGCTGGCATATATGCGCGGGCGGACGCTCGATGACAGCTTTATCATTCTCGATGAAGCGCAAAATACCACAAAAGAACAGATGAAAATGTTTTTAACCCGGCTCGGGTTCAATTCAAAAATGGTGGTGACCGGCGATCTCACACAGATCGATCTGTCGCACGGGCAGGTCAGCGGCCTGACCGATGCGATCCGGGTGCTGCGGGGTTTGGAGGATATCAAAACCGTTCGATTAACGGAAAAGGACGTTGTCCGCCATAAGCTGGTGCAGTCGATTGTCAAGGCTTATGAAAAGGCGGATCAAAACAGGAGGCGCAAATAAATGGATAAAATCAAGGTGACGATCGAAAACAGACAAAAGCAGGTGAAAATTCCGACCGGCATTCGTCTGCTGCTTCGCCGCTGCTGTACGGCGGTGTTGAAAATGGAGCATTTTGAGGGGTCTGCCGAGGTGAACATTTATTTTGTCGACGACAAGGAGATCGCGGCGATGAACGCGCAGTTTCGGCAGATCACTGCGCCGACCGACGTGCTGTCCTTCCCGATGGGGGAAAACGGGGAATACAGCGTCAACCCTGAAAACGGCGCGAAGATGCTCGGCGATATTGTGATTTCGGTGGAATGCGCCGTGCGGCAGGCACGGGACTTCAATCATTCGCTGCAGCGGGAAATGGGCTATTTGACCACCCATTCCATGCTGCATCTGTTGGGGTATGACCATGTCGACGGCGGCCTGCAGGCTGCGATCATGCGCGAAAAAGAAGAAGAAGTCATGAACATGGTCGGACAGGCCAGAGATATTGTAACAAAATAAAAAGGAAGCATCACATGGAAAAACAAAACACAACCTGCGCTTTTATTGCGCTTGTCGGCCGTCCGAACGTTGGAAAATCTTCGATTTTGAACCGGCTGATCGGCCAGAAGATCGCCATTGTTTCGGACAAGCCGCAGACCACCCGGACAAAGATCACCGGCATTCTCACCAAAGGGGAAATGCAGCTGGTGTTTATCGACACACCCGGTCTGCACAAACCGCGCAACGCGCTGGGTGAACATATGGTCAAGGCTGTCGGCGACGGTATGGCGGACGTGGACTGCTGCGTTTTGGTCGTCGAAGCGCATACCCCTGTTGCAGCTGCGGAGCTGGAACTGATCGAGCGATTTAAAAAGCGAAAATTAAAGGCCGTTTTGGCGATCAACAAGATCGACCTGTTAAAGGATAAAAGCGCGCTGCTTGCCCGCATCGCGGACTACACGGCGCTGTTCGACTTTGAAGCGGTGGTGCCGCTTTGCGCTAAAACCGGCGACGGTGTGGAAACGCTGTTTGACGAGCTTAAAAAATTTGCCGTTCCTTCGGTGCATTATTTTGACGACGGGTCGTTGACCGACCAGCCCGAACGGGTGCTGGCGGCAGAGATCATCCGGGAAAAGCTGCTGCGGCTTTTGGACAAGGAAATCCCGCACGGGCTTGCGGTGTCGATCGAACGGTTCAAGGAACGGGAAAACGCGGATATTCTGGATATTGAAGCGGTGATCTACTGCGAACGCCAGAGCCATAAAGGCATTGTGATCGGTAAAAACGGCGCGATGCTCAAAAAAGCGGGTCAGCTTGCAAGAGCCGATCTGGAAGCGTTTTTTGAAATCAAAATCAATTTAAAACTCTGGGTCAAGGTCAAGGAAAACTGGCGGGTGCGGCAGGGCAGCATCCACGATTTCGGTTTGGATTAAATTAACAGACCTTGTGCCCGCAAGGGTTTTCACCAAAAAACAAAAATTCCCTATAATATTGTAAAGACTTTTGACAACAACGTTAGTAGTACGTTTTGAAAAGAGGTTTTTACAATGCAAAGCGAAAATTTATGGGAACGGTTTGCAAAAACCGGGAAAATTGAAGATTATATGCAGTTTAAAAACAGTTTGAGGGAGGCGCAGGCCGTTGTCACTGATCACGACCAAGGGACTGATCATCAAGGAGGACAAAGTGGGGGAGAACGACCGCCTCATCACAATTCTCACATCGGATAACGGGATCATCCGGGCGTTTGCCCCGAATGCGTTGAAGCTGCGATCGCAGAATATCAGTGCGACGCAGCTGTTGTCTTATTCCCGGCTTGTGATCTACAAGGGCAGGGATACATATAAAGTCAACGAGGCGCAGAGCATTGAGATTTTTTTTGATCTGCGCTACCAGATCGAGGCGTTGGCGCTCGCGGGGTATTTTTGCGAGCTGCTGTATGATCTGGCGCCCAAAGAGGACGACGGCGACGCGTTTTTGCGGTTGGCGCTCAATTGCCTTTCTTTTCTTTGCAGCGGCAAAGTCAAACGGGAACTGTTAAAAAGCATTTTTGAACTGAAAATCTGTCAGTATGCCGGGTATATGCCGGATCTGTCCTGCTGCTGCGCCTGCAAACAGGATGACATCAAAAACGTCTGGTTCGACCCGTATGCCGGGGTGGTCTATTGCGAAAACTGCAAGCCGAGCCCCAGGGCGTTTCGCATTTCCAACAGCGTGTTTGCGGCGATGCGGCATATTCTCTACACGCAAGGGGCAAAGCTGTTCGCTTTCGATTTGAAAAACGGCGCGGAAAACGAGCTTTCCAAGGTCAGCGAAACGTTCGTGCGCATCCAGACGGACAGGGAATTCAAAACCCTTGTGTATTACAATTCGATCAATCATTAAAGGAAAACAAAAATGGAAAATAAAAATTGGAACACGCTGGAGCTGCCCAAAATTCTGTCGCGATTGCAGAATTTGTGTCAGAGCGACGGCGGGAAAATACGCGCCGGGGAATTGCAGCCGCAAACGAGCCTTTCCGGCGCTGCGGCGCTGATCAAGCAAACGGAGGACGCCTACACACTGATTGCACGGTTTGGTTCTCCGTCTTTTTCGGCTGCGAAAAATATGGACAATGCGTTAGCGCGCGCGGCTGCCGGCGGTCTGTTGTCGATGAAAGAGCTTTTGGACATTGCAGGGGTGCTGCGCTGTGTAAGGCAGCTTTTGGACTGGCGGAGCAAAAGCGCGGGGATTGAAACGAGTCTTGACGAATTGTTCCATGGCGTCACAGCCAATAAATATTTGGAAGAAAAAATCACATCCTGCATTTTAAACGAAGAGGAAATGAGCGATAACGCGTCGCCTGAGCTGTTCAACATCCGGCGGCGGCTCACTGCCGCGTCCAACAAAATCCGGGACAGGCTGGAAGCGATCGTGCGTTCCGGTTCCAAAGCGTTGCAGGATAACATTATCACCCAGCGCAACGGGCGGTTTGTGGTGCCGGTCAAGGCAGATAGCCGCGGCGAGATCCCGGGACTTGTGCACGATACCTCCGCATCCGGCGCGACGGTGTTTGTCGAGCCGATGGCGGTGGTGGAAGCCAACAATGAAATGAAGCTTTTGCAATCCAAAGAAGCGGATGAAATCGAACGGATTTTGTTTTCGCTGTCGGCTGAGGCGGCGGATTTTGCCGAAAGCATCAAATATTCGGTTTCGGTGCTGACAAACCTCGATTTGATTTTTGCCAAAGCCAAACTGGGATTCGATATGAAAGCATCGGTGCCGGTGTTAAACGACAAAGGCATCATTGACATTAAAAAAGCGCGGCATCCGCTGCTGGATCCGAAAACGGTGGTGCCGGTGGATATCCTGCTTGGCGAAAATTATCGCACGCTGGTGATCACGGGTCCCAACACCGGCGGTAAGACGGTGATGTTAAAAGCGATCGGACTTTTGAGCTTGATGGCGATGTGCGGTCTGCTCATTCCCGCAGGGGACAACAGCCGGCTTTCGGTGTTCGATCAAGTGCTCGCGGACATCGGCGATGAACAGAGCATCGAGCAGTCGCTTTCCACCTTTTCTTCGCATATCAAAAACATCAAGGGGATTTTGGAAACGGCAGATGAAGATTCGCTGGTGCTGCTGGACGAATTGTGTTCCGGCACCGATCCGGTGGAGGGCGCGGCGCTGGCAACGGCGATTTTGGAGGATTTGAAGGCCAAAAACTGCGTTGTTGCAGCGACCACCCACTATTCGGAACTCAAAGCCTATGCGCTGGATACCGAAAATGTTGAAAACGCAAGCTGTGAATTCGATGTGCAAACGCTGATGCCGACCTATAAGCTGCTGATCGGCACGCCGGGCAAATCCAACGCCTTTGCGATCGCCGGGAAGCTCGGTATCGACGCGAAACTGATCCACCATGCGCAGACTTTAGTGTCTGCGGAAAGCAGCAAGTTTGAAAAGGTGGTCGACGCGCTGGAAAAATCGAGGTTGCAGCTCGAACGCCAGAAAAGCGTTGCTTTAAAGGAACGGCTGGAAGCCGAAAAGCTTTCCAAACTCGCACAGGAAAAAGCGGAAAAATTACAGCAGGAATATGACCGTGAGATCGAAAATGCCAAAGCGGCGGCGCGGGTGATCACCGACAACGCGCGGGTGGAGGTCAACCGGCTGCTGGACGAAATGGAAAAAATCAAAAAGCAGAACAAACAGGATCTGTCCGGCGCGCGTGCGGCGGCCAGATCCGGCTTTAAAAAGCTGGACAGCATTGCATCGTCCGGCGAAAAATATAGCGATGATTACAAGCTGCCACGCGATTTGCAGGTGGGAGATACTGTGATTTTAAAAGATACCGGTCAAAAGGCGACGGTTATCAAACCCAAGGACAACAAAGGCAATGTGACGGTGTCTGCCGGGATCATGAAAATCAAGGTGTCGGAAAAGGAACTCAAACTCGTTGAGGATAACGGCATCCGGCTGCCGAAATCACTGCAAAAGAATTATACCTCCAAAATCGACGCCGCGGCAAGCAGGCAGGCAGGCATGGAAATCGATGTCCGCGGTATGGCAGTGGATGAAGCGGAGCTGGAACTCGACCGGTATATCGACAACGCGCTGCTCAACGGGCTGACACAGATCACCATTATCCACGGCAAAGGAACGGGCGCGCTGCGCGCGGGTATCCATAAATACCTGCGGGCGCATAAAAACATCCGCACATTCCGGCTGGGAACCTTCGGCGAAGGGGAAAGCGGCGTGACCATTGCGGAGCTGAAATAAAAAACAGAAAGGAAGAAAATCGATATGGCGGCAATCGGCAGATTTTTCGGTGCGATCGGCAGAGGCTGGCAAGGGCTTCTTCGCAATATTGCAGACTATATCCGCGAAACGGACAAGCTGCTGCTTATTCTTTGCACCATCGCCTCGCTTTACGGCTGCGCTTTGATCTATTCTGCGACGCCCGGCTCCAACCGTGAGTTTTTCGTGCAATTGGCATCGCTAGGGCTTGGATTATGCGTGGCGGTCTTTGTTTCGCTGTTTGACTATAAAACGCTGATGCGGTTTTGGTATGTTTATATCGGGGTGGGGCTGGTCCTGCTGGGGCTGACATTTGTGTTCGGCTATGCGCCGCAGGGCAGCGATAACAAAGCCTGGCTGGAACTGCCGATGGGCATGTCGCTGCAGGTTTCGGAGCTGATTAAAATTTTCGGCATTTTAACCTTTGCAAAGCATGTGTCCGCGCTGCCCAAAGAGAAAATCAACCGTCCGGTCCATGTGCTGCTGCTCGCCATGCACGGCGTGACGCCTGCGGGCCTGATTATGGTCTTGCAGGGAGACATCGGCACGGTCGCGGTCATGCTTGTGATTTTTGTGTGTATGATGGTAACGGCAGGCGTCCGGGTGCGGTACTTCCTGATCGGCGGCGTGATTGCGCTGCTTGCCGGCGCGGCGGTCTGGCTGTTATGGTATGCCGGTGCGATTTCCATCCCGGAATATATTATTAAGCGGTTCACGATTTTGGCCGACCTGGAATCCGATGCGCGGGGATTGGGCTACCAGCAATTGCAGGGCCTTAAAGCGCTGGGTGCGGGCGGTCTGTTCGGCTCCGGGTATTTGCAGGGGGCGATGACACAATCGTCGGCAGTGCCAAAGGCTTATAACGACTTTATTTTCACCGTTGCCGGTGAAGAACTCGGTCTTGTCGGCGCATTGGCGGTGGTTTTGATTTTATTGCTGATTATCGTGCGCATCGCCGTTGTCGGTTCCGCGTCGCGTGATATTGGCGGCAAGATCATCTGCGCAGGCGCGATGGGCATGTTCGCCGCACAGACGATCATCAACATCGGCATGTGCCTTGCGGTCATGCCGGTCATCGGCGTTACGCTTCCGTTTTTCTCAGCGGGCGGCAGCTCGCTTGTGTGTCTGTTCATCAGCATCGGTCTGGTGACCAGTGTGCACACCCACCGCAACGCCAGAGTGATGCCGCTGCGCGATGAAAAGCAGCGGATTTAAAAGGAAAGGAGCGCACACATGCGGGAGATTGTCTGCAAAAGTGAAGAAGAAACGGTCCAGTTTGCAAAACAGCTTGCAAAGCAGCTGCACGGCGGAGAGCTTATCGCCTTATTTGGCGGTATGGGCATGGGAAAAACCGCATTTGTGCGGGGATTGTGCGAGGGGCTTTGCTATCCGGGCGAGGTGAGTTCCCCGACTTTTGCCATCGTGCAGGAATACCGCGGCGGACGGCTGCCGGTTTATCATTTTGATATGTACCGCGTCACCGATTGGGACAGTCTGTATTCCACCGGCTTTTTTGAATATTTGGAGTCCGGCGGGGTAACGGTCACCGAGTGGAGCGAGAATATTGAGGGCGCATTGCCGGATACATATATAAAAATACAGTTCAGGTTAGGAGAGAAGGACAGTGAGCGTGTGCTCACGGTCGAAAACGAAAATGCTGATTTTGGGAATTGATTCTTCATCGGTCAGCGGCGCGGCCGCCGTTTTGCGGGACAACACCGTTTTGGCGGACGGATTTGTCTGCAACGGATTGACCCATTCGCAAACGCTGCTGCCATTGATCCAGCAGACGTTACAGCAGGCGGACGTGCAGCCGGACGCAATCGATTTGATCGCGGTGACCAACGGCCCCGGCTCTTTCACCGGTCTTCGCATTGGTATGGCGACGGCAAAGGGGATCGCGGCGGTGTATGACACGCCGTGTGTCGGCGTATCCGCACTGGAGGCGGCGGCAATGGGCGTCCGGCAAAACGGCGCGGTGATCTGCCCGGTGATGGACGCGCGCTGCAAACAGGTTTATAACGCGCTGTTTTGCTGCCAGGACGGGAAGCTTTCCCGGTTGTGCGAAGACCGCGCCATCTCGATCGAGGATTTAAAAAAAGAATTGCAAAATTTAAAAAAACCGGTCGTTTTGGTTGGCGACGGTGCGGTTTTGTGTTATAATGCCTATAAGGATCTAGATTATGTTGCGCTTTGTGCGGAAAAAGACCGTTTGATCCGGGGAGAAAGCGTTGCGCTTTTGGGATTTGCCAACACGGACGCAGCGGTCCAGCCCGAAGCTTTGCGGCCGGTTTATCTGCGGCTGCCGCAGGCACAGCGCGAACTTTTAAAAAAGAAAGGACAAAATGAACAATGATAGCGATCGGATGCGACCACGGCGGTTTTGAATTGAAAAACAAGATCATTGCCTATTTCAAAGAAAACAACATTCCCTGCAAGGATTTTGGCATTGCGGTGTGTGAATCGGTGGATTATCCCGACATTGCCTATCCGGTGGCAAAAAGCGTGGCGGCGGGAGAATGCGAAAAAGGGATTCTCATCTGCGGCACCGGAATCGGCATGTCGATGGCTGCCAACAAGGTCAAAGGCATTCGCGCGGCGGTCTGCACCGACCATTTTTCCGCGCGCTACACCCGGCTGCACAACGATGCAAATATTTTGTGCCTGGGCGGCAGAGTTCTGGGCGATGCATTCGCGCTGGAACTGGTCGACCTGTTTTTGAACACCCCGTTCGAGGGGGGACGGCACCAGAACCGTGTGGATAAAATCCATGCGATTGAAAAAGCGGATCGATAAAAAATTTGGAGCGTGTGATGCTGTCCGGCAAAAGATCTTTCTTGACCTTACACGATCCTGCATGTTAAAGTAAAGGTAACAAATGAATAGGGCGGTGGCAGTGTGGCATTTGATAAGATGTCATACGATAATGCGTACCGGCGGCAGCACTATGATTTGGTGCAGTTTAGTGTTCCCAAGGGGAAAAAGGCATTGCTCAAGGAGATTGCCGAAAATAAAAATCTGCCTTTATCAAAGATGATTGTTGAAGCACTGGAAACGCAGTATGGTATCGACTTATCAAAGTAGTTTAAAGCGGCGGTGTCCGCTTTATCTACAGTCAACTATCATGATAGTGTATTACTGCATATTGCCATATTCATTCTGCATGAAGGGAGGGAAAACATACAATGTATTTCAAAAGTGGGAAGGAGGGATTCGCGTGGAAACGTTTGAAAAAAATATTCGAAATGCGTTTGTCGATTCGGCGTATGATCTTGCGATGAAAAATCAAAAAACAGATCCGGAATATCAAAGACTTTGGCATGATTATGAAGAACTGATACAGCGAGTGCGAGAAAAGATGGATAAAGAAAATCAGAAGATTGTGTTTGCATTGGATGTATTAAAAAATGAAATAAACGGAATGGAAAACGATTGGATTTATCAACAAGGGTTGATCGATTGTATAACGCTTTTAAAAATGCTGCATTTATTTAATGGGTAAAATGCATTGCAAAAACCGTCGGACAATTTGTCCGGCGGGGGTGGTTTATCGTTTACAGTGTCAGTCCTGCGCCGGGGCCAAGCGGCAGGCCGAGCAGCATCCAGACGACCAGCAGCGCCGACCAGCTGATGAAAAACAAAAGGCTGTAGGGCAGCATCATGGAGATGAGGGTGCCGATGCCGGTTTGCTTGTCATAGCGTTTGGCGAACACAACGATCATGGCAAAATAGGACATCAATGGGGTGATGATATTGGTGACCGAGTCGCCGATGCGGTAGGCTACCTGCGTCAATGCCGGGGAATAGCCGAGCATCATGAACATCGGGACAAAAACGGGCGCGAGCACCGTCCATTTTGCGGTTGCGGAACCCATGATCAAATTGATGAGCGCAGAAAAAAGCACAAACAGCACCATCAGCACCGGACCGGAAATGCCGGAGGATTTTAAAAATTCCGCGCCGGAAATCGCCAGAATCGTACCCAATTTGGAATAGTTGAAAAAATTCACAAACTGTGCGGCGACAAAGATCAGCGCGATATAGCTGCCCATGGCCGACATGTTTTGTTCCAATTGCCGGCAGATACTGCCCTTTTCATGATAAACGCCGGCGATTTTCCCATAGGTAACGGCGGGGATGAAAAACAGCAGTGCGATCAGAACCACAAGACCGTTTATCAGCGGTGCATCGACGGTAAAACTCCCGGTGTCCGGGTTGCGCAAAAAGGAATTTTGGGGAATGGCCGCCAAAACAAGTCCGAGGGCAAGCGCGAGCAGGACGGCTGTCGCCCATTTCATGCCGCGGCTTTCTTTTGCAGTCAGCGGAGAGAGGGCGGGGTCTTCTTTTGTCTGGGTTTCCTGCCATTTGGCAAGGCGGGGTTCGACGATTCTGTCGGTGACGAGGGTGCCGCCCGCGACGATCAGAAAGGTGGAGGCGATCATGAAATACCAGTTGTCGGTCACGCCGACGGTGAAATTGCTGTCGACGATATGCGCGGCTTCGGTGCTGATACCCGCAAGCAGCGGGTCGAGCGCGCCGATGATCAGGTTGGCGCTGAATCCCCCCGACACGCCGGCAAACGCCGCGGCAAGTCCTGCAAGCGGATGGCGGCCATAGGCCTTGAAAAGCAATGCGCCGATGGGAATGAGGATCACATAGCCGATGTCGGTCGCCACATTGGACAGCACCCCTAAAAAGACAAGGGTGGGGGTGACAAGCGCTTTCGGGGTGACGGCGACCAGCTTTTTGAGCAATGCGGACAAATAGCCGCTGCCTTCCGCGCAGCCGACGCCGAGCATCGTGACCAGCACAACACCGAGCGGCGCAAAGCCGGTGAAGTTGTCAACGAGGCTGGTCAGCATGTAGGCAATGCCGTCGCGGCTCAGCAGCGAGACCGCCGACACCGTCTGGGTGGCGGTCTGCAATGTGGCGGGGTCGATCATCTCACCGGTCGCCTGCACGCCAAGCAGCGCACATAGCGCCGACAGCGCGATCACAAATAGCGTTAAAAGGGAAAACAGGACGATCGGGTGCGGCAGCCGGTTGCCGACGCGCTCGATCCCGTTGAGCGCTTTTGTGAAAATGTTTTTTTGTTTCTTTTTGCCGTTCATATTCTGCCTCCGGTTTTGATTCAGTCTTAGTATGGCGGCGATCGGGGACAAATAAACGCAAAAAGAAAAAATCCGCTGGATTCTTCCAGCGGATTTCAGGTTTTTGAACTAGTTCGCTCTTGTCACCTTGCCCGAGCGCAAGCAACGGGTGCAGGCATAAACTCTTTTGGGTGTTCCGTTCACAACAGCCTTAACACGTTTGACATTTGGCTTCCAGGTCCGATTGGAACGTCTGTGCGAGTGAGACACTTTGATGCCGAAAGCAACAGACTTTCCGCAGATATCGCATTTTGCCATAACTGCACCTCCTTTAAACGTTCAAAAATTAGTCGCAAGCATTATTTTAACAGATATTATTCCAAAAAGCAAGACTTTTTTTGAAAAAATAAAAAAATTTGAGATAAAACACTTGACGAACCTTCAAATATGTAATATAATTGTAAACTAGCACAATAATGGGTAAAATATCCTCTTTGAGCATCGGATATTTGCATTATAACAGATATCCGCACAGAAATCAAGTGTGTTTTTTACCGGTTAGAAAATCAAGAATTGGCTCGCCGAACAGATGAAGGAGTGAAAAAGCCTATGGTTAATGTGAAACCGATAAAGCTTGGAAGGAACACCCGTATGAGCTTTCAGAAAATCAATGAGGTGCTGGAAATGCCCAACCTCATTGAGGTGCAGAAAAAGTCATACCAGTGGTTCCTGGACGAGGGCCTGCGGGAAGTTTTCAAGGATGTTGCGACGATCACCGACCACAACGAGAATCTTGTGCTCAGTTTCATCGACTACAGACTCGACGAAAAACCCAAATACTCGATTACCGAATGCAAAGAACGGGACACAACATATGCCGCGCCGCTTCGCGTGCGCGCACAGCTTTTAAATAAGGAAACCGGGGAAATCAAAGAAAGTGAAGTTTTCATGGGCGATTTCCCGCTGATGACCGATTCCGGCACCTTTATCATCAACGGCGCGGAACGCGTGATCGTTTCGCAGCTGGTTCGTTCCCCCGGCGTGTATTTTTCACTGGAGGTCGACAAGACCGGTAAAGAGCTGTTCAGCTCCACCATCATCCCGAACCGCGGCGCGTGGATCGAATATGAAACCGATCACAACGACATCATGTATGTGCGGATCGATAAAAACAGAAAGCTCCCGATGACCACCTTTGCCAGAGCGATCGGGCTGACCACCAACAACGAAATCGTTGAAATGCTCGGAGAGAGCGACCGCCTGTTTGCGACGCTGGAAAAAGACACGACCGATAATGTGGAAGACGCGCTTTTGGAAGTGTATAAAAAGCTGCGTCCGGGCGAGCCGTTCACGGTGGACGGTGCGCGCACCCATTTATACAATTTATTGTTCGACCCGAGAAGATATGATTTATCGAGAGTCGGCCGGTATAAATATAATAAGAAATTAGCGCTGGCCGCAAGACTTGCGGGCCGGAAACTGTCGCGCCCTGTGATGGATCCGCGCACCGGTGAGATTTTGGCGGAAGCGGGAGAGATCATCACCCGCGACCGTGCGGTCGAGCTGGAAAACAAAGGCGTCGACGCTGCGTTTGTGACAGTGGAATATGAGGGCGAGGAAGTGGAACGCAAGATCCTTACCAACGGTATGGTGGATCCTGCTTACTATCTGCATTTTGATTATAAGGCATGCGGCATCAACGAGCATGTCAGCTTTAAGGTGCTCATGGACATCCTCGACACCTGCAAGGACGACGAGGAAGCCATCAAAGCGGCGCTGGAAGCAAGACACGACGAATTGATCCCGAACAATGTCACGCTGGACGATATTTTCGCATCGATGAATTATCTGTGCGGACTGCCGGCAGGCATTGGCAGTGTGGACGATATCGACCATTTGGGCAACCGCCGTATCCGTTCGGTCGGCGAGCTTTTGCAGAACCAGTTCCGTATCGGTTTTGCCAGAATGGAACGTGTTGTCAAAGAAAAAATGGCGCTGCAGACACAGGAAAACGAATCCATCGTGCCGCAGACGCTGATCAATATTCGTCCGGTGGTCGCGGCGATCCGTGAATTTTTCGGTTCTTCGCCGCTGTCCCAGTTCATGGATCAGGCAAACCCGCTGGCGGAATTGACCCACAAACGCCGTTTGTCGGCGCTCGGTCCCGGCGGTTTGTCCCGTGACCGTGCGGGATTCGAGGTCCGCGACGTGCACTATACCCATTATGGGCGCATGTGCTCGATCGAAACGCCGGAAGGTCCGAACATCGGTCTGATTTCCCACCTGGCGACTTTTGCGAAAATCAACGAATATGGGTTCATTGAAGCGCCCTATCGTAAAGTGGACAAAGAAACCGGCGTCGTGACCGACGAAGTGGTTTATATGACCGCGGACATGGAAGACGAATTCGTCATTGCGCAGGCAAACGAACCGCTGGATGAAAACAACCGGTTCAAACGTGCAAAGATCAACTGCCGCCACAAGGATGAATTTATTGAAATCGAAAATTCCGCCGCAGATTACATGGATGTTTCTCCGCGCATGATCGTGTCGGTCGCAACGGCGATGATCCCGTTCCTTGAAAACGACGACGCGAACCGTGCGCTGATGGGTTCCAACATGCAACGGCAGGCGGTGCCGCTGCTCGTGACCGAGTCGCCGATCGTCGGCACCGGTATGGAATATAAGGCTGCGGTGGATTCCGGCGTGACGGTGATCTGCAAACGCGGCGGCGTTGTGACCAAAGTGGAAGCGACCGGCATTGAAGTGAAAACGCCGGACGGCGATACCGACCGGTATGATCTGATCCGGTTCTTGCGTTCCAACCAGGGCACCTGTATCAACCAGAAGCCGATTGTGAACGAAGGCGAAACGGTGGAAGCCGGCGATGTGCTGGCGGACGGACCGGCTACCCAAAACGGCGAAATCGCGCTGGGCAAAAACATGCTCATCGGCTTTATGACCTGGGAAGGTTATAACTACGAGGACGCGGTGCTGCTCAACGAACGGCTTGTCAAAGAGGACGTTTTCACATCCGTTCATATTGAAGAATACGAAACCGAGGCCAGAGACACCAAGCTCGGGCCGGAGGAAATCACAAGAGATATTCCGAACGTCGGCGAAGACGCGCTCAAAGATCTGGACGAGCGCGGCATTATCCGCGTCGGCGCAGAGGTGCGTGCGGGCGACATTTTAGTCGGTAAGGTCACCCCGAAGGGCGAAACCGAACTGACGGCGGAGGAACGGCTGCTGCGCGCGATCTTCGGCGAAAAGGCAAGAGAGGTGCGCGACACCTCCATGCGTGTGCCGCACGGTGAATATGGTACCATCGTCGATGTGAAGGTGTTCACAAGAGAGAATTCTTCGGAACTCAATCCCGGCGTGAACATGGTGGTTCGCTGCTATATCGCGCAAAAACGTAAGATCTCCGTCGGTGATAAAATGGCGGGACGGCACGGTAACAAGGGCGTTGTTTCCCGCATTCTGCCGCAGGAGGATATGCCGTTTTTGCCGGACGGCACACCGCTGGATATCGTTTTGAATCCGCTGGGCGTTCCGTCCCGTATGAATATCGGACAGGTGCTGGAAGTGCATTTAGGCTATGCCGCCAAAGCGCTCGGCTGGAAAATCTGCACCCGCGTTTTCGACGGCGCGCGTGAATCGGATATTCGCGAATGCCTGAAAATGGCCGGTTATGATGAGGACGGCAAAACACAGCTGTATGACGGACGGACCGGTCTGCCGTTTGACAACCGCGTCACGGTCGGTTATATGTACTTCTTAAAACTGCATCACCTGGTTGACGATAAGATCCACGCCCGTTCGACGGGTCCGTATTCTCTGGTCACCCAGCAGCCGCTTGGCGGTAAGGCGCAGTTCGGCGGCCAGCGTTTCGGTGAAATGGAAGTCTGGGCGCTGGAAGCTTACGGCGCGGCTTATACATTGCAGGAAATTTTGACGGTGAAATCCGACGACGTCGTCGGCAGGGTCAAGACCTATGAATCGATCGTCAAGGGCAACAACATCCCGAAACCCGGTATTCCGGAATCCTTCCGCGTTTTGATCAAGGAATTGCAGTCATTGGCGCTGGATGTCACGGTGCTGGATGCCGATAACAACGAGATCGACATCAAACAGAGCTTTGACGATGACGACGATGAGCTGGCGATGAATGTGCCGGAAACCGAAGAGGAAACGCTGCAGTCGGAAACGGTCGCCGATAACCTTTCGGGTTACGGCGTGACGGATGAAAACGGCGAATACCTGGATGAAGAAGATGAAGAAGACGATGACAATCTGTTTGCCGAAAGCGACGATGCGATCGGTGAAGATCTGGTCGACGATGAAGAATTGCTGTAAGGAGGACGCTGTTTATGCAAAATACTGAATTTGAATCGATCCG
Source organism: uncultured Clostridia bacterium (assembly GCA_946493765.1). Taxonomy (GTDB): domain Bacteria; phylum Bacillota; class Clostridia; order Oscillospirales; family Acutalibacteraceae; genus RUG11462. The sequence goes on from CAMMAZ010000002.1 coordinate 31,365, forward strand.
TATCGGACTGGCGTCGCCTGAAAAAATCAGAGAATGGTCTTACGGTGAAGTCAAAAAGCCGGAAACAATCAATTACCGTACCTTAAAACCCGAACGGGACGGTTTGTTCTGCGAGCGTATTTTCGGGCCCCAAAAGGACTGGGAATGCCACTGCGGAAAATATAAACGCATTCGTTTCAAGGGCAAGATCTGCGAACGCTGCGGCGTTGAAATCACCCGCGCTAAGGTGCGGCGCGAACGCATGGGTTCGATCGAGCTTGCCGCGCCGGTGTCGCACATCTGGTATTTCAAAACCATTCCTTCCAGAATGGGTCTGATGCTGGATATGTCGCCGCGCGACTTGGAGCAGGTGCTTTATTTCTCCAAATATGTCGTGACGGATCCGGGCTCGACCCCGCTGACAAAACTCCAGCTTTTAAACGAACGCCAGTATATGGATATGTATGAAAAGTATGAGGACGATTTTGTCGCGGATATGGGCGCGGAAGCGATTAAAAAGTTATTATCCGAAATCGATCTGGAAGCGCTGAGCGCGGAACTTAAAGAGGAAATGGAAACCGCGACCGGCCAGAAGAAAATCCGGCTGGGCAAACGGCTGGAAGTGGTGGAATCTTTCCGCCTGTCCGGCAACCGCCCGGAATGGATGATCCTCGACGTGATCCCGGTTATTCCGCCGGATCTGCGTCCGATGGTGCAATTGGAGGGCGGACGTTTCGCCACCTCCGATCTAAACGATCTTTACCGCCGTGTCATCAACCGTAACAACCGCTTGGCAAGACTGTTGGAGCTCGGCGCGCCGAACATCATCGTGCGCAACGAAAAACGGATGTTGCAGGAAGCGGTGGACGCGCTGATCGATAACGGCCGCCGCGGCCGTCCGGTCACCGGACCGAACAACCGGCCGCTGAAATCCCTGTCGGATATGTTAAAAGGTAAACAGGGACGGTTCCGCCAGAACCTGTTGGGTAAACGTGTCGACTATTCCGGTCGTTCGGTTATCGTCGTCGGACCGGAACTGAAAATCTATCAGTGCGGTCTGCCCAAAGAGATGGCCATTGAACTGTTTAAACCGTTTGTGATGAAACGACTGGTGGAAACCAGCGTTGCGGGCAACATCAAGTCCGCCAGAAAAATGATCGAACGGCTGCGTCCGGAAGTGTGGGATGCGCTGGAAATCGTCATCAAAGACCATCCGGTCTTTTTGAACCGTGCACCTACGCTGCACCGTCTGGGTATCCAGGCGTTTGAACCGGTGTTGGTGGAGGGCCGTGCGATCAAGCTGCATCCGCTGGTATGTACGGCGTTCAACGCCGACTTCGACGGTGACCAGATGGCGGTGCATGTGCCGCTGTCCGCAGAAGCGCAGGCAGAAGCCCGCATTCTGATGCTGGCTGCCAACAACTTGTTAAAACCCTCCGACGGCAAACCGGTCACGGTGCCGACGCAGGATATGGTTTTGGGTTCCTACTATCTGACGCTTGTCAAAACCGACGAGCCGGGTGTGGGAAAGGTGTTCCGCGATAAGGACGAAGCGATCATGGCGTATGATGCCGGGGTCGTCGGTCTGCACGCGCCGATTAAGGTGCGGGTCACCGGGGAACACAACGGTGAAAAAATCTCCCGCATCATCGACGCGACGGTCGGTTATATCATTTTCAATGAATCCATCCCGCAGAATCTGGGATTTGTCGACCGTTCCGTGCCCGGACATGAGCTGGATCTGGAAATCATCTTTAAACAGGATGAGAACGGTAAGTATATTCCGAGCAAAGCCGGCAAAAAACTGCTGGGTAAAATTATCGACGCTTGCATTCGTATCAACGGCACGTCGGTGACCAGCGAAGTGCTGGATAAAATCAAGAGCACCGGCTATAAATATTCCACCAAGGGCGCAATCACCATCGCTGTTTCCGATGCGATCGTCCCGCCGATCAAGGCGCAGAAGATCGCCGAAGCGGAAGCTGCGGTCGACAAGGTTTCTACCTTGTATAAACGTGGTATGATGTCCAACGACGAGCGCGCCAAAGCGGTGCAGAACATCTGGGAAAAGACGGTGGAAGAGGTCTCGGAAGCGTTGACCGACAACCTGTCGGAATACAACCCCATCAACATGATGGTCGATTCCGGCGCGCGTGGTTCGGCAAGCCAGATCCGTCAGCTCGCCGGTATGCGCGGACTGATCGCCAACACGTCCGGTAAGATCATTGAAGTTCCGATTCGTTCCAACTACCGTGAGGGCTTGAACGTGCTGGAATACTTCATTTCCTCCCGTGGTGCGCGTAAAGGCTTGGCGGATACCGCGCTGCGAACCGCCGACTCGGGTTATTTGACCCGCCGTCTGGTGGATATTTCGCAGGACGTGATTGTGCGTGAAAACGACTGCAATACCGATGAAGGTTTAGCGGTGTTTGATATTTACGAAGGAAAATCGCTTATTGAGTCGTTGTCCGACCGTTTGATCGGCCGGTATCTGAAAGAACCCGCCATCCATCCCGAAACCGGGGAAGTGCTGGTGGATACCGATCATATCGTCACCGTTGAGGACGCGCAGAAGATCGTTGACGCGGGTATCAAGCAATGCGTGATCCGTTCGATCCTTACCTGTAAAGCGAAAAAGGGCATCTGCAAAAAATGCTACGGTTCCAACCTGGCGACCGGTCAGCCGGTTACCATCGGCGAGGCGGTCGGTATCGTCGCGGCGCAGTCCATCGGTGAACCGGGTACGCAGCTGACCATGCGTACCTTCCATACCGGCGGTATCGCGTCGAGCGAGGATATCACGCAAGGTCTGCCGCGTGTTGAAGAGCTGTTTGAAGCAAGACGGCCCAAACATTCCGCCTATATCAGCGAGATCGCGGGTATTGTGCGTATTGAAATGGTCAAGAAAAATCGCGAGATCGTTGTGACCGATGTGGAGGGGCTGGATGAAAGAAAATATTCCATCCCGTATGATTACCGCATTTTGGTCAACGAAGGTGATACGGTCGAAAAAGGCCAGCAGTTGACCGACGGCGTGATCTATCCGCAGGATGTGCTGGCAGTGCTCGGCGCACAGGCGGTGCAGAATTATATCATCGCACAGGTGCAAAGCGTGTACCGCTTGCAAGGTGTTGATATCAACGACAAGCATATCGAAGTAATCGTGCGCCAGATGATGCGCAAGATTCTGGTGACCGACAACGGCAGTTCGGATATGATTCCGGGCACCATGGTCGAACGCGGCAACTTCTATGCGACTTATGGCGAATTAAAACAGCGGCAGCAGGCCGGGGAAGACGTTGTTTTGCCGACCGGCACGGCAACGCTGCTGGGTATTACCAAGGCATCCTTGGCGACCGATTCGTTCCTGTCCGCCGCATCCTTCCAGGAAACCACGCGCGTGCTGACCGACGCTGCGATCAAAGGCAAGTCCGATTCGCTGTTCGGTCTGAAGGAAAACGTCATTATCGGTAAGCTGATCCCGGCCGGAACAGGACTGAAGATCTATTCCGAAAATGCGATGGAGATCCCCGAAGAGGAAGAACAGGAAGACACGCTTGTTTATTCCACCGAGGAAATCTAAAATCCGATCAAGTCCATGAGCCGCCCGGAAAAAGGGCGGCTCATTTTTAGGTGGATCAACGGATAAATCCGAAAAAACGGGGCATAATAGCCGGTGTTTTCAAGTATAAATTGGTTAAAATCAACCAAGCACAGCAGGAAAACACCCGCCCTGTTGCGCAATATAGAAAATTTTTTCTTTTGTTGTTGACAAATGCTTGATTTTGAGATAGAATTTATACGTTAATGTATTTTCGGTTTATATGCCTATATGCATTGAACGCAATTTTAGAAAGGAGGAAATCGTGAATGCCAACCTTTAACCAGTTAGTTCGTATTGGCCGTGAAACCGTTGAAAAGAAATCGACTGCGCCTGCTTTGAACAAAGGCTTCAATTCCAAAAAACGTGTTTCCATCGACCAGAGCTCACCGCAAAAGAGAGGCGTGTGCACTGCTGTTCGTACCATGACCCCGAAAAAGCCGAACTCTGCGCTGCGGAAAGTTGCCCGTGTGCGTTTGTCCAACGGCATCGAAGTTTCAGCTTATATTCCGGGTATCGGTCACAATCTGCAGGAACACAGCGTTGTGCTCATCCGCGGCGGCCGTGTTAAGGACCTGCCTGGTGTGCGTTACCACATCATCCGCGGCACGCTCGACACACAGGGTGTTGCCAACAGAATGCAAGGCCGTTCCAAATACGGTGCGAAACGTCCGAAGAAATAAGCGGACAACCCATTTTACTCTATGTTTTAAGACAAATATCTTGCACACCCCTATTTTAAGGGGAGCAGTGACATAAATCGGTCTCTGCTCTGGTGCCAACGGATTTGTCAAATCAAACTCGAGTACCGATGATATCATTTTTATGAAGGAGGGAAGCGAAGTGCCAAGAAGAGGCCAAATCGCAAAACGTGACGTGCTGCCGGATCCGCTTTATCATTCAAAGCTGGTCACACGTCTGATCAACAACATCATGCTCGACGGCAAAAAAGGCGTTGCGCAGAAAATCGTTTACGGTGCATTTGAAATTATCGCTGAAAAGACGGGGAAAGAACCTTTGGAAGTCTTTGAACAGGCGATGGAAAATGTTATGCCGCAGTTAGAGGTTAAAGCGCGCCGTGTCGGTGGTTCTACCTATCAGGTGCCGATCGAGGTTCGTCCTGAAAGAAAGCAGACGCTGGGACTGCGTTGGATCACCAACTATGCCCGCGCCCGTTCCGAAAGAACGATGAAAGAACGGCTTGCCAACGAGATCATGGATGCTGTCAACGGCAACGGCGGCGCTGCCAAAAAACGTGAAGACACACATAAGATGGCTGAAGCGAACAGAGCTTTTGCACACTACAGATGGTAGTTTTTTAAGACGCTTAAAACGCCAGATTCTATTTTTTAAAAGGAGAACATTATGCCAAGGAAAGTTCCACTCGAACTCACAAGAAATATTGGTATTATGGCCCATATCGATGCCGGTAAGACCACGACAACCGAGCGTATCCTGTTTTACACGGGTATCAACCACAAGATCGGTGAAACACACGACGGCGCGGCAACGATGGACTGGATGGAACAGGAACAGGAACGCGGTATTACCATCACTTCCGCTGCAACGACCTGCTTTTGGAAAAACCATCGTATCAATATTATAGACACGCCCGGACACGTTGACTTCACGGTGGAAGTGCAGCGTTCTTTGCGCGTGCTCGACGGTTCGGTCACAGTTCTTTGTGCAAAAGGCGGCGTTGAACCCCAGTCCGAAACAGTTTGGAGACAGGCTGACGAATATAAGGTTCCGCGTATGATCTATGTCAACAAGATGGACATCATGGGCGCGGACTTCTATCACGTTCTGGACATGGTTAAAGAACGTTTCCAGTGCAATGCTGTGCCGATTCAGCTTCCGATCGGATCGGAGGATACCTTTAAAGGTATCGTTGATCTGATCAATAACGACGCGATCGTTTACTATGACGATCTGGGGAAAGATGTTCGCCATGAACCGATCCCCGACGATATGAAAGATTTAGCCGAAAAATACCGCAGCGAACTGATCGAGCATGTTGCCGAACAGGACGACGCGCTGTTGGAGAAATTTTTCGGCGGCGAAGAATTGACGGTGGAGGAAATCAAGACCTGCATCCGCAAATCCACCATTGCAGGCACCATGGTTCCGATCACCTGCGGTACTTCTTACCGCAACAAGGGCGTGCAGCCGCTGCTTGACGCAATCGTTGACTTCATGCCCGCGCCGACGGATATTGCTTCCATCAAAGGTATCAATCCCGATACGGAAGAGGAAGAGGAACGTCATTCCTCCGATACAGAACCTTTCGCGGCGCTCGCGTTTAAGATCGCGACCGACCCGTTTGTGGGTAAGATCTGCTTCTTCCGCGTTTATTCCGGAACGGTGGACGCTGGTTCCAGTGTGTACAATTCGGTAAAAGGCACAAAAGAGAGAATGGGACGCATTTTGCAGATGCACGCCAATCACCGTGAAGATATCGAAACCTGCTATGCGGGCGATATTGCTGCTGCCGTTGGTCTGAAAAATACCACCACCGGCGACACGCTGTGCGATGAGAAGCATCCGGTCATTCTCGAATCCATGAACTTTCCGGAACCGGTTATCCGTGTGGCGATCGAGCCGAAAACAAAAGCCGGTCAGGAAAAAATGGGTATTGCTTTGTCGAAGCTCGCTGAAGAAGACCCGACCTTCCGGTTCTATACCGACGAGGAAACCGGTCAAACCATCATTGCCGGTATGGGTGAGCTGCACCTGGAAATCATCGTGGACAGAATGCTGCGTGAATTCAAGGTGGAAGCAAATGTGGGTAAACCGCAGGTTGCTTACAAGGAAACCATCCGCAAGGCGGCCGACGTCGACGAGAAATACGCGCGTCAGTCCGGTGGTAAAGGTCAATACGGTCATGTTAAGATCAAAGTCGAGCCGAACGAAACCGGCAAAGGCTATGAATTTATCAACAACATTGTCGGCGGTGCGATTCCGAAGGAATATATTCCGGCAGTCGACGCAGGTATTCGCGGCGCAATGCAGGCCGGTGTGCTGGCAGGCTACAATGTTGTGGACGTGAAGGTCACGCTTTACGACGGTTCTTATCATGAAGTCGACTCTTCTGAAATGGCGTTCAAGATCGCCGGTTCCATGGCGTTCAAATCCGCCTGCAGAAAAGGTGACCCGGTCCTTCTCGAACCGATCATGAAAGTGACCGTTATCGTTCCGGATGAATATATGGGCGACGTCATCGGCGACCTGAATGCGCGCCGCGGCGAAATCCAGGGCTTTGAAGACCGCAACGGTGCAAAGCAGATCAATGCAAGAGTGCCGCTGGGCGACATGTTCGGTTATGCGACCGACCTGCGTTCCAAAACACAGGGTCGCGGCCAGTATGTCATGGAGCCGGACGGTTATAAGGAAGTTCCGAAGTCCATCGCCGAGAAGATTATTACGTCCAGAGCGAAAAAGGAAGACTAAAATAGAAAATAATACTTGATATTTTGGGAATCTTTTGTTACAATGATTTTAAAAGGCGAAAGCTATATTTAATTGATTTTAAGGAGGCACATTTCAAATGGCTAAAGCACATTTTGAACGAACCAAACCCCATGTAAACATTGGTACAATCGGTCACGTTGACCATGGTAAAACAACGCTCACAGCTGCAATCACAAAGGTTCTGTCTTTTAAAGGCGGCGCACAGTTTGAAGACTATGCAGATATCGATAAGGCGCCGGAAGAGAGAGAGCGTGGTATCACAATCAACACCGCGCACGTTGAATATGAAACCGAAAAACGTCACTATGCGCACGTTGACTGCCCCGGACATGCTGATTATGTCAAGAACATGATCACCGGTGCTGCGCAGATGGACGGTGCGATCCTCGTTATCGCTGCGACCGACGGCCCGATGGCACAGACAAAAGAACACCTGCTGCTTGCCCGTCAGGTCGGCGTGCCGGCAATCGTTGTTTTCTTGAACAAATGCGACCAGGTCGACGATCCGGAACTGCTGGAACTCGTTGAAATGGAAGTTCGCGAAACCTTGTCCAAATATGAATTCCCGGGCGACGACACCCCGATCATCAAAGGTTCTGCACTGCAGGCGCTGGAAAGCACCTCCACAGACATCAACGCTCCGGAATATGCGCCGATCGTTGAATTGATGAACGCTGTCGACGAATTCATCCCGACTCCGGATCGTAAAGCGGATCTGCCGTTCCTGATGCCGATCGAAGACACCATGACCATTTCCGGCCGTGGTACCGTTGTTACCGGCCGTGTGGAACGTGGCCGTCTGAACGCCGGCGACGAAGTCGAAATCTTAGGTTTGACAGAAGAACGCCGCAAGGTCGTTGTTACTTCGATGGAAATGTTCCGCAAAACATTGGATTACTGCGAAGCAGGCGACAATGTCGGCGCGCTGCTGCGTGGTGTCGCACGTGAAGAAGTGGAACGCGGCCAGGTTCTTGCTGCACCGGGTACCATCAATCCGCACACCAAATTCACCGGTCAGGTTTATGTCCTGAGCAAAGAAGAAGGCGGCCGTCATACTCCGTTCTTCAACAACTATCGTCCGCAGTTCTATTTCAGAACAACCGACGTTACCGGTGTTATCACTCTGCCGGAAGGCACAGAAATGTGCATGCCTGGCGATAACGTCAACATGGACGTTGAACTGATCACCCCGATCGCGATCGAAGAAGGTCTGCGTTTCGCTATCCGCGAAGGCGGCAGAACTGTCGGTTCGGGCGTTGTTACAAAGATCAACGGCTAATTTGAATTTTTAAAAACTGCTTTGCAATTTTGCAAAGCAGTTTTTCTTTTGACCCTATGTTTTGAAATTTAAATGGAAGGGGAAAAGTGATTTTTTGAAAAAAGGACAAGGGGCATTTTGCGCCCCTTGCTTTTTGCTTTATGCGGTGTGCCGGATGCTTTCCAAAATCAGCTGCACAGCCATTTTAAACCCTGCAATAAAAGATGCTTCATTGAAAAGCGCACATTCCTGCGTAGGCAGGCTTTGCAGGCCGTCCTGCAGATCGACAAAATCCGGTTTGGAGAGCTTTTGCTCCCATTTTTTCATTTCCGCGTCGATTTTTTCCATGGTTTCGGTGTATTCCCTGGATTGGGGAATAATCTGCTCGCATGGCACGATTTCACCGTCATATAACCGGTTTAAAATATTTTTCACTTCCATCTTTTTAAGTCCTTTCAAAAAATTTTGACACAAACGCTTGAAAGGCGGGCGAACATCCTGTATACTATTGAATGTGCAAATTTGTCCTTTCAGACGTTTGCGCGAAAAGCGGTGCACGGCTTGCAGGTCAGCGCCGCTTTTAAATTTTTTCCCCGCAATTTCTTCACCTCCTAATACAGGGGACGAGTTAATTATATAACTCGTCCCCTGTATTGTCAAGTGTTAAAAATTTATTTTGTTAAATCACGATATAAATGATGGATCGCCTGCCGAATTGCCTCTGAACGGTTCACATTTAATTTTGTTTGACAATAATCTAATTCTGCATTTGTTTCTTTGTCAATTCTCGTTTTAATTGGAATATTCAGCGGTTTATCCGTTTTTGGACCCGGTTTTAGCCGTTCTTTCAAAACAGCACCTCCTAATTTGAACCACAAATTCATTATATAATTTGTACCCCAAATTCGCAAGTGTTTTTTATGCAAATGCGAAAGAATTGTGGGGAAGTTGCTTGGAGAGGGAGAAAGGCTTTTGTGCGCAGGAAACTAGGCAGGCTTCCCCTGGAGGAGAAAAGGGCGCGCTTTGCTTCTATGTTTTCACGGCTATTCAGAATGCGCCCTCTCAAGTTTTGGAACCGAGTTCCAAAACTTCCAACTATCATGTTTTCACAGCAAGGTGACTGATGAGGTGTTAAAGCATGAGATTGCCGGTTTCCCACAGGTTTTCGGTGAGCCGTTCCACCTCATCCACCGCGAACGTAAGTCCCCCTTCTCCTCAAAGGAGAAGGCTCCGGATTGCAGGGACTACATAAAGGCTTCCCCTAGAGGGGAAGCTGGCGGCGATAGCCGACTGATGAGGTGTTTCAAACAACAAAGTTTCTGGCTTCTCACAAGTTTGTTGCGTGCCGTTCCACCTCATCCACCGCGAACGTAAGTCCCCCTTCTCCTCGAAGGAGAAGGCTCTGGTAGGTGACTGATGGGATGCGATCTCTCTTCCTGCGCTTTTGGAAACCGCGATTTTTTGGAAAAAATCGAGTAAAACTTTTTAGATATTTGGACAACAAAAAAGTGCGGCAAACATTGATTTTGCCGCACTTTTGCAGTTTTTTGCCTTTTGTATTTACAGTGTTACGTCAACGGTGTGGGTTTTTCCATCATTGCACAACGCAATCACATTATCGGAGACTTCTTTTCCGTCCACCAAAATTTTGGAGACCCCGCTTTGTTTGCCGTTGGGATTATGAATGGTGATCTTATAAACATCGTTTCTGAATTTGCGGGTCATTTGCAGATTGTCCCACTGCGCCGGAATGCAGGGATCGATTTTAAATCCGTTATACATCGGATGGAAGCCCAGCATATACTGTGTGATGGCGCGGAACATCCAGCCGGCGGTGCCGGTGACCCATGCGAACAGCGTTTCGCCTTTGCGCGGGTTATCCGGTCCGAAATACATGTTGGTCACGACATAGGGCTCGCAGCCGGAATGATCCGACGGATTGGTTTCACTGTCCGGCAAAATCTTAGTGACGGTTTCATAGGCCTTGTCGCCCCGGCCTTCGATGCAGTCGGCGACGACTTTAAAGGTTCCGCCATGGCAATAGGGGGTGCCGTTTTCCCAGATGCCGGGAATGAAGCTGGTCAGCCGCCCGATTTTGTTGTTGAATTTGGTGTAGGTCGGATAGAGGGTCAGCGGGCCGTAGTCGCTGTCTAAATAGGTATCCACGGCGTTCAAGCATTTTTCGCGGCGGTCGCCTTCCGCCACGCCGGACAGGATCGCCCAGGTTTGAGAGTTTAAGTAGATCTTGCCCTCTTTTTCGGTGTGGGTGCCGACCTTTTCGTTGTAGTCGTTGATGGCGGCGAGGTACCAGTCGCCGTCCCAACCGTTGGCGTTGACCGCCTGTTTCATTTTTTCGGCGCGGGCGGTCATTTCATCGCAGATCGCCTGGTCGTTTAAAATCTCTTTTGCGATTTCGGCGGTGTTTTGCAGCGCATAGCAAAGGGCGATAGACGTCCAGACCGATTCGCCTTTGCCTTTTAAGCCTGTCATGTTTAAGGAATCGTTCCAGTCGCCGTCTCTGGAATGGACAAGACCGTGTTCGCCGGTGTCTTCAGACGCAAACCGCGCGGCGGTCAGCATATGCTCCCAGACGGTGTCTTCCCCTTCGTCGAGATATTTGACCGGATGGTTCAAAAACGCGGTGTCGCCGGTTTCCTTGATATAGGCGTTGACGGTCGGGGCGATCCAGGTCGGACCGTCGGAATAAATGTGATGATCCAGCGGCAGCCAGCCACGCACGCAGCGGCCGTCGCGGTACATATAGGTCAATGTTTCGAGGATTTTTTCTTTGGCAAGCTGCGGGTTGAAAGAGGCGACCGCCCATGCGTCCTGCAGCTGATCGCGAAAGCCTTTGCCGGTGTCGCGACCGACTTCGGCGCAAAGCTGCACCTGCTGTTTTAACCAGTAGTTTGCAAAGTTATTCACCTTTTCGTCCGGTGTGGTGACAAAAATGTCTTTTGCCATTTCCTGTTTGGAAGCGTTAAGGTTTTCAAAATCCTGTTCGATCTTGCCGGGCGCAAACAGCTTTTTGGACAGGGTCTTTGCGGTATCCATGCTGTCCACTGCGCCGATGATGACGTTTAAGGTCACGGCTTTGCCGGGTTCGATCACATAGTCGTGCTGCATGGCGCCGACCATCTGCTCACAGGCGGCAAGCGAGTTGGATAAGCTGTCGTGCGCGATGCCTTCCGGCGCGAAAATGCCGCCGTAGACCCCTAAAAAGGCGCGTTTGGAGGTGTCGAACGCGGTCGGTGCGGTGTCTGACGCCATAAAGCCGTTAAACCAATCGTGCGGCCGTTCCATGGCAAGATTGAAACAAACGATCGCATTGTGCACTTTGTCAAACTCGCCGTGCACATAGGAGTTATAGTCGCTGTAGCGCTGGTAGCCTTCCAGCTGGAATTCCACAAAGGAATAAAGGGAAATGTTTTTCGCAGCCGACGTTTTGTTTTCCAGCGTCACAGTCCAGATTTCGCAAGGGTCTTCGGCATTGACAAACACCCGCGCGGTGGCTTTGAGTCCGTCGCAGGAAGAGGTGATGACCGAATAGCCCAGCCCGTGTGTGCAGGAAAAATCATCGACCGGCGTTTTGACCGGATACCAGCCGGGATTGAAAACCTTGCCGGTTTGCTGATCCTTGATATAAAAATACCGGTTGCCGTCCCGGATCACACAGCAACGCCCTTTTCCCTGCGGGTCGATATAAGCCTGGGCACGCGCACCGTAGGCGCCGTTGCCGCCGCCCTGGTGGTTCACGCCGCTTAAAATCCGGGCGTTCCATATGTAATTCAAAAGGGGACGGGGCGGCTGTGTGCTGGTAATTTTATAGGTGTTTGCGTTTTCAAAATGACCGAATGCAGACATAAAATTTCGTTCCTTTCAGTTAAAGCGCGTGAAAATATGCATATTTTCACGCGGTGATTTTACATTGATTATATAACAAAAGGGCATCTTTGGCAAGAGAATTCTCATTCATAATTTTTATAGACTGCGATGCAGGTGATGAGCAGTGCGCCGACCAGGAAAGATAGCTGGATCCAATCCAACAGATAGAAAACGGTGCAGGCGGCAAAAAAGCAGAGAAATGAAACGACCGACCGGCGTTCGTTGGGACGAATGACAAACACGAGCGAAAACAGGATATAGAAAAAAGCGAGGGATAAAAGCGGCAGAATATTCGGATAAAGGCCGATCAGCACGCCGAAAGAAACGGAAATGCATTTGCCGCCATGCAGTTTATGAAATGCGGAAAACGCATGCCCGACGACCGGCGCCGCCATGACGGCGGAAAACCAGAACGACTTGGTGTCGAGATAATAGCTTGCAAAAAACACCGGCAACGCGCCTTTTGCAATATCGCAGAAAATGCACAAAAGGCCGGTGGGGATACCGGCATATTTCACGGCATTGGCGCCGCCGGGATTTTTATCCGCGCTGGCAGCCACAATGTCTACGCTTTTGAGTTTTTTAGGCAGGTATGCGCTGAAAAGCAGGCTTCCCAAAAGAAAGCCGATAATCGTCAACGCGGGATACATGCAAGTTTCACATCCTTTTTTAAAATTTGCATTGCCGGGGATTTTCCATTTTACGCTTGCCGGTGCAGCAGTGTGTCGCAGATGGTTTTGGCGGCGAATGGGTTGATGATGTTCCGCTGGTTTTTGAGCATCTGCTTTTGCAGTTTTTCATCCTTTAAAAGCTTTGCCGCCGCGTCGGCCAGTTCGTTTTCGTCTTTCCCGGACAGCGACATGCCGTTTTGAACAAAAAATTCAACGTTTTTGGTTTCGCAGCCGGGAATGGGAAAGCTGTGGATCAGCGGAACATTTTTGACCGCCGCCTCGGTGGAGGACAGGCCGCCGGGTTTGGTTATCAAAATGTCGCAGGCGTCCATATACAGCGGGACTTGATCGGTGAAATCCACCAGGTGCAGGTTGTTGTTTTCCGGAAAATCCGATCTGAGCCGTGCTTTCATCTGTTCGTTGTTGCCGCAAAGCAGGACGATCTGTGTGTTCTTCGGCAGTCTTTCAAATAACAGGCGGATAAAAGCGGTCAGGTTGCCAAAACCCATGCTGCCGGTCATGATCAAAACGGTGGGTTTGTTTTCCGGCAGGTGCAAAGATGCCCGTGCAGTGGATTTTTGCGTTTTGACATTGAATTTGCCGCTGACCGGAATGCCGCTGGAAACGATGCTGTTTTTGGAAACGCTCTTTTTTAAAAATTCGTCTTTTAAAAGGCTGCTTGGAATAAAATAATAATCCATTTCCGTTTCGTCGAAAAAGGGAATGCAGGTATAATCCGTGGCGACGGCGCAGGCAGTCACTTGCAGGTTTTTTCGTTTTTTCAGATAAGTCACCGTTTCGGCGGGAAAAACATGCGGCATGATAATGGTATCGAATTCGTTTTGCAGAATATACCGGTGGAGATTTTTCGCATAGAGTTTATTGGCATAGTAAACCGGGGATTTGATCGGTAATTTGTTGACGATTTCCCCGGCTTTATAACAAAAACCAAATGCGTTCGGCGCTTTTAAAGTGGACTGAATATATAAATTGCTGATCCTGTCCGACGCTTTTTCCGAAGAAAACTTCAGCGCATCGCACAGTTCGCAGTAAATCCCTCTATTGGTAATCTCCTCATACAGCGCTTTGCCGGCAGAATTGTGACCCCCGCCGGTGTTGCAGGAGAGAATGAGTGCTTTCATGCAATGAAACCTTTCCGGCCGGTTTGCACCAGCCTTTTGTTTATCCACTATTTTAACATATTTTTGATCGAATGTAAACAAATTGGGAATAAATTTTGGTTGTCTTATGTCGATTTTTATGTTATGATAAGCTTCGCAACCAATAGTTGCGGCGATGAATATTCGAGTTTCTTGCCGCTTTTGTTATCCTGCTGGTATAATGGGCGTGCAATCAAAAAGAAAGGGTGTGCGTGTTGATGAATATCGAAACGGCAAACCGGCTTTTAAATTTGAGAAAGCAGCACAATTTATCGCAGGAACAATTAGCGGAAAAACTGGGTATTTCCCGGCAATCGGTCAGCAAATGGGAACGGGCGGAGGCATCCCCCGATACCGATAATTTAATCGAGCTTGCAAAGCTGTATCAGATCTCTTTGGATGAACTGCTGGGCACCGGACTGAACAACAAGACCGAACCGGCGGTGCGGGAGGGGGACACGGAAGAAAGCCCGGCGCAGGCAACGGAAGCTGCATCTGTCACGGCGCAGGATGATGCGCTGGAAGATCAAGCAAGCGCGGGTGATGCGCCGGAAAGCGATCCCGCGCCACAAGATAATGGGGAACAAAAATCTCCGGATGGCGGCACACTAAAAAAAGAAAAGGTGCATGTGGGGTGGAACGGCATCCATATTCAAGACGGGGATGAACAGGTACACATCGGGCTGCGCGGTATCCATGTCAAGGACGCGGAAGATGAGGTGCATATAGGCCTTAGCGGCATTCGTGTGAAAGATCGAAAAGATGCGGTGCAGGTGGAAGACGGCCGGGTGTTTGTCAACGGGAAGGAATATAAAAAAGGTGATTTTATCAAACACCATAAAAAAGGATGGATCGCCACATTCCCGTTTGCGCTGCTTGTCTGCATTGGATTTTTCATCTGCGGCGCTTACGGCTATTGGCATCCGGGATGGATACTGTTTTTGACCGTTCCGGTCTGGCATTCCATTGTCGAAGCGGTGCAAAAGCGGGATTTGTCCGTGTTTTGTTACCCGGTATTGGTTGTTATTGTATTCCTGCTGCTTGGATTTTATGCCGGCGCCTGGCATCCGGGCTGGGTTTTGTTTTTGACCATCCCGTTTTTTTACTGGATTGCCAATGGATGCAAACAAGAAAAAGAAAACAGGGAGTAACGCGCGCTTGGCGTTACCCCTGTTTTTTTCAAATCAGGATATATTTTTCAATTTTGATCGAATCAAATCCGAAAACCGCGACTGAAAAGTGAAAGCTTTCAAAAGAGGTGGATGCATGCAATTATCCGAAATACAAAAACATATGGCATATTTGTTTCGTGCCGCGCTGAAAAAGTGCGGGAATTTCAGCGACGCCGAAGATTTGACGCAGGAGGTCTTGCTGGCGGCTTTACAGCAAAACAAAGCAATCAAAGATCAAAAAGCATGGCTGTCGACAGTGCTGAATCACAAGTATTATGATATGCTGCGCCGGAAATACAAGCTGCCGACGGTGTGTATTGATTTTGTTCCGGAAGCGTTTGAAATGTTCGACGATCCGCAAAACGATGACAGGCCGGATGCAAAAGCCGTTCGCCGTGAGGTGGCTTATCTCTCCGGCAAATACCGTGAGGCGATCGTGCGGCATTATCTGCAAGGGGAAAAGGTGCAGGATATTGCAGATGATCTTTGCGTGCCAAAGGGGACCGTGCTGTCCAGGCTGTCCGCCGGTCGGAAACAAATGCAGAAAGGATTTGAGAAGATGGATTTTTATGAAAAACAAAGCTACCAGCCTGAGCGGTTGGATATTTCGGTAAATGGATGTTCGGGGTTTCATGATGAACCGTGGTCGTTTGTGGCAAACGATTTGATGAAACAAAATATTTTGATCGTCGCTTATGAAAAACCAGTGACCTGTGTTGAGATCGCAAAAGCGCTCGGCATACCGACCGCGTATATCGAGCAGGCGGTAAGCGATCTTGTCGGGTCGGAGTTGATGCAGGAAACAGGAAACAAATATTTTACCGATTTTATGATCGCAACGCCGGATGCGGTTCTGAAAGGATTGGACGTGCAGATCGCATTTACCGAAAAGCATTATGACGCCCTTTTCAAAACGGTGACCGGTTATCTGGAAAAACTGCGCGGCGTTCCTTTCACCGCAGGACTTGCAGAGGAAAAGCGCAGAAAATTAGAATATTATTTTATTTTGCATCTGTTTTCCACGGCTATTTTCGAGGCGTCGCGCCGGATTGTTCCGGGCGAGGAAGTTTTTCCGCAGCGCCCCGACGGAGGCAGATGGATTGCGCAGGGAAACAGGTATCCGCTTGATTTTGATTTTGAAAATTATGAATATGGGAAATATTGTTACGGCGGCATGCGAGGGACTTATTTTGAAAATTTTTTAAGTGCAACGGCGGTTGATCTGCATGTCTACGACACCCAGCCGGACTTGAATCGATACCAGCACGGACCGGTTGAACTGGACGACGATAACCTTGCAAAAATGCTGTATATTCTATCGCGTGGAATTCCTTTTGACCAAACGGGGTTTAATCCGATGTTTCTTGCGGATATTCCGCACCTGACGCAATGCGGTATTTTAGGCAGTGATAACGGAAAACCGGTCGTGGATCTGCCGATCCTGACCCCGGAACAGTATCGCGCGCTGGATCAAATCAGGGTGGAACAAATGTATTCTATGGCCGATTGGATAGAGCAACCGTTGCGGGACATTTTCCCGGCGTTAAAAATTGAGATTCCAAAACATTTGGAAAATTCGGTTGCGGGATTTCGGCAATATGCCTGTTATGCCATTCCTATGGCGTTTATCAAAAAGGCCATTGCCTGTGGTGATTTTGATGCAAAAGATGCAACGCCGCCGATGGTATTGGTGATAGAGGACGCCAATTAAAATGAAAAACATCCCACCGCCCGTGCTTTTACGGGCGGTGGGATGCAGCTTTCAGGGTGTTTACAGCTGTTCGAGGCTATCAAGCCAGATTTTTGCGCTCGCGTCGCTCGGCATGCGCCAGTCGCCGCGGGGAGACAGGCACACACTGCCGACTTTCACGCCGTCCGGCAGGCAGCTGCGTTTGAACTGCTGAGAGAAAAAGCGTTTATAGAAGGTTTTGAGCCATTTTAATATAACCGGCGGCTCAAATTCGTCTGCAAATGCAAGTTTTGCAAGATAATAGATTTTATCCGGTGCAAAGCCGAAGCGAAGCATATGATACAAAAAGAAGTCGTGCAGCGCATAGGGGCCGACGATGTCCTCCGTTTGCTGGGCGATGTTGCCCTTTTCGTCCGGCGGGAGCAGTTCGGGACTGATGGGGGTGTCGATCACGTCTTTGAGCACGGGTGTGGCCGCCGGGAACAGATCGAAAGCGACGACGCTGTCGATCATCCATTTGACCAGCGTTTTCGGAACCGAGCCGTTGACGTTATACATGCTCATGTGGTCTGCGTTGTAGGTGCACCAGCCCAGCGCCAGTTCACTCAAATCGCCGGTGCCGACGACCAGACCGCCGGTTTTGCCGGCATAGTCCATCAAAACCTGGGTGCGTTCTCTGGCCTGCACATTTTCATAGGTTGTATCGTGTGTATCTGGATTTTGACCGATATCCTTAAAATGCTGTTCGCAGGCGGATTTGATGTTGATTTCTTTTGTGGTGACACCAAGGGCGCGCATCAGTTCCAGCGCGTTTTGATAGGTGCGGTCGGTGGTGCCGAAACACGGCATGGTAATGCCGGTGACGTCTGTCAGCGGGCGGTTTAACGCTTTCATCGCCTGCACGCACACCAGCAGCGCGAGGGTGGAGTCCAGTCCGCCGGAAACGCCGACGACCGGCTTTGCGCCGGTGACCAGCAGGCGCTTGCGAAGACCGAACACCTGCATGTCGAAAATATCCTTGCAGCGGCGTTCGCGGTCGGTTTTGCTGGCAGGAACAAAGGGATATTTTTTGATGTGATAAAGCGTTCCGTCGCCGCTGAAGGTTTCGTTTTCAAAGGGAACGGGAATGATGTGGCATTCGTGGGGGAGAATCTGCGCGCTGTCTTTAAAGGTTTTGATTTTGATGCGATCGGCGCGCAGCCGTCCTAAATCGATGTCGCTGCATAAAAGATAATCATTGTCGATCAGCGTTTTGTTTTCGTTTAAAACCGCCCCATTTTCACAGATGATGCTGTGACCGGAAAAAACAAGGTCGGTGGTGGATTCGTCGCATCCGGCGCTGCAGTAGACATAGCCGCCAATCAGCGAAGCGGACTGCTGCTTTGCCATGGCGCCGCAATAGGCGCGTTTGGTGATGGTTTCGTTGCTGGCGGATAAATTAAAGATCAGTTCCGCGCCGCCCACGCAAAGGTAGCTCGACGGCGGGATCGGCGCCCAGAGGTCCTCACAGATCTCCATGCCGAATTTCACTTTGTGACCCAGGTCAAAGACCAGGCCGGAACCGACCGGAATGGGATAGTCCGCGCCGATGCCGGGGAAAGCGACTGTGGATTGCACGCTTGTTTCCTTGCATTCGAGTGCACTGGAGAACCAGCGTTTTTCATAGAACTCGTTATAATTCGGGATGAAAATTTTCGGCACGATCCCGAAAATCTTTCCGCGGCGCGCGCCGATGGCGCAGTTAAACAGCTGCCCTTCCAAAAGCAGCGGCGCGCCGAACAGGATAGTGACCGGCAGCGTTTCGGTTTGCTTTAAAAGCAAAAGAATCGCGTCCACGGCGCTTTTTTGCAACGCGTCCTGGAAAAACAGGTCGCCGCAGGTGTAGCCGGTCACACAAAGTTCCGGGAAAACCACGATATCGACGTTTTTTTCCTGTGCGGCTTTCACCTTTTCAAACATTGCCTGCACGTTTGCCGAAGGATCGCCGACGGATACCGGCGGTACGGCGCAGGCGACACGGATAAAATCATACATAAATTTTTATTCCTCTCTGTTGATCACTTTCACCTGCAGACCCTCCAGAACATTGAGCGCCTGGGTGTGCAGGGATTTATCAAAACTGTCGGTGCAGGACGCGTCGACGATGATTTCCGATTCCGAAAACCAGGTCTTGAAAATCACGGCGTTGCTCAAAACGCAGATGTTGGACACAAGGCCGACAAGCTCGATACTGTCCGGATTTTCGGGCAAAACTTTTAAAATTTCCGGTGTGATTTGCAGGCCAAAGCCCGTTTTTTCAAAACCGATCGCGTCCACATCCTGCAAAGCGGCCGCCGTTTGCCCAAACAGCGCCCAGCCGCCGGCGCCTTTGACGCAGTGGACGATTGGCAGATGTTTGCCTTCACAGGTTTGCAGGTAATTTTCATCGTGGGTATCTAAAGTGTAAAACACGTTGCCTTTGCCAAAGTCGCGCACCTTTTGGGCGATTTTATCATCCAGCGATTCGGCGCCGTCGAATCCCAGTGCGCCGTTTACAAAATCCTTTTGATAATCGATCACGATCAATATTTTTTTCATGCTTTTCACCGCTTATTCCTTTTCCCAGAGTTTTGCGGGATAAACGCCGTTTTGCACAAGCTGGCGAATCGCACGCTGCACCTGCGGTTTATCCTCCTTGTAGGTCACGCCGTGCCATTTTTCGTGCGTTTTCAAAACTTTCACTTTGTGTGCGCCGGAACGGATGACGTTGTCGACGGCAAAAGGAATATAAAATTCATCCTTTGCAAGATCTGCGGTTTGCAAAAAGGTTTCAAACTGCGCTTGCAGCGATTGCAGAAAATCCGGCTGGAAGCCCCAGCAGTTCATCGAAACCACCGTGTCGGGATCGATGGGCAGCATCGTTTCGCCGTCGGTCGTGTAGACCGTTTGTCCGTTTTGGGAAATAATTTTCGTGTATTCCTCGATGGCGGACAGATAACCGCTGTCGTCTGTCTGGCAGACGCCGCGAGAAACATAGCCGTTTTCCGTTAAGGTGTTTTTTAAAATAAAGCCCGCCATGGCATAATCACTGCCGGTTGTCAATGCGCCGTGCAGCAGCCGGAAAGCCTCGGCGCCGTAAAAATCGTCGGCGTTGATCACCGCAAAGGGACGGTCGATCACCGGTTGGCAGCAAAGCACCGCGTGCGCCGTGCCCCACGGCTTTGTCCTGCCTTGCGGCGGGGTAAAGCCGGTTGGTAATTTGTCGATGGTCTGGAAAATATAGTCCACCTTTGCATTTTTGGCAATGCGGTCACCGACCGCCGCTTTGAAATCCGCTTCGATTTCCGGTTTGATCACAAAAATGATTTTTTCAAATCCGGCGCGCAGCGCGTCGAACGCTGAATAGTCGATGATTTTTTCTCCACTCGGACCGATCGGGTCGATTTGTTTTAAACCGCCGTAGCGGCTGCCCATGCCGGCCGCCATGATAACAAGTGCAGGCTGTTGCATTGGTTTGCCACACCTTTCCGTTTTTAATGATTTTCTTTAGTATAGCATGCGTGAAAGGCAAATTCAACCGATTTTTGTTTTTTTTGCAGATTGGGGCTTGACAAAAGGCAATCGATGTGGTAAACTACCTGTGTTATCCGTTCTAAAGACAGTAAGTGTGCGTTGCATGTAAAGGGTTGACCGCTTACCGAGGAAAGGTGCGCATTTGATTTCGAAAGTGTGTATGGTGCCTTTCCGCTTTGCGGAAAGGCTTTTATTTTTTGAACGGTGTAACGGTGAAAAAATCACTGGAGGTGAATTGTTTTGCCAAGTGCAGCTGTTTTAGAGCAGAAAAAGCAGATCGTCAGCGAGCTGACCGAAAAACTCAAAGGTGCTTGCGCAGGTGTGATCGTGGATTACAAGGGTATTTCCGTTGAACAGGATACCGCGCTGCGTAAACAGCTCAGAGAAGCGGGCGTGGACTATTTCGTTGCGAAAAACACCCTGCTTGGGTTAGCTGCGGACGCCGCCGGTTTGTCGGATATGAAATCCGTGCTGGAAGGCACCACTGCAATCGCATTGAGCACCGATGATTACATTTCGGCTGCAAAAATCCTGAATAAGTTTGCAGAAGAACAAAAGGATTTCTTTGCGATCAAACTCGGTTTCCTCGACGGCGCGGTCATTCCGGTCGAAAAGGTGCAGTATCTCGCAAAGCTGCCGTCCAAAGAAGGACTGGTGGCAAAGGCACTGGGCAGCCTGAAAGCGCCCATTTCCAATCTTGTTTATGCGCTTAACGCAATCAAGGAAAAACAAGAAGAAGTCGCTTAAAAAAGTTTGGCGGCATGAAATTTTATTTTGATTAACGGAGGATGAAAATCATGGCATCTGAGAAGATTGCAAAATTTATTGATGACGTTAAAGCCCTTTCCGTTTTGGAACTGGCTGAGCTCGTTGAAGCTTTAGAAGAAGAATTCGGCGTTTCCGCTGCGGCTCCGGTCGTTGTTGCCGGCGGCGCTGAAGGCGGCGCTGCAGCTGCTGCAGAAGAGAAAACAGAATTTGATGTTATTCTGGCTTCTGCCGGCGCATCCAAAATCCCGGTTATCAAAGCGGTTCGCGAAGCAACCGGTCTTGGTCTTGCTGAAGCAAAAGCTTTGGTCGACGGTGCACCGAAAGCTGTGAAAGAAGGCATCTCTAAAGAGGATGCTGAAGCGCTCAAAGCGAAACTCGAAGAAGCTGGCGCTACTGTTGAATTGAAGTAATTTCGCAGTTTTCTGTGCTGCAATAGCGGTGCAGATCATTTAAAACCGTTTTCCCGTTTTTGGGAAAGCGGTTTTATTTTTGTGCCGATGCGCATATCATGCGGTAGAATTTTTTGCATTTGTGGAAAATATACAAATAATTTGGTAATAAATATTTCAACATTTATAATTTTGGGGGTTGACAGATGAAAAAATTGATGGTAAAATATCGACAAATACAGCAAAGGCGCTGTGAACCGTAGGGTTCATAGCGTCTTTTTTGTTTTGAATCTTTTTCGATGGAGGACTAAAAGCATGAAAAACATTCCCGAATTTTTTGGATGTCAGGTCTTTAACGACAAGGTGATGCGCGACCGGCTGCCGTCTGATACCTATAAAGCGCTGGTCGAAACGGTGGAAGCAGGCAAGCCGTTGGAACTGAGCGTTGCCAATGTTGTTGCAAACGCAATGAAAAAATGGGCGATTGAGAAAGGGGCTACCCACTATACCCACTGGTTCCAGCCGATGACCGGTGTGACGGCGGAAAAACACGACAGCTTTATCAATCCCGACGGCAAAGGGAATGTGATTATGAAATTTTCCGGCAAAGAGCTGGTCAAAGGTGAACCGGATGCTTCCAGCTTCCCGTCCGGCGGTATTCGTGCAACCTTTGAGGCTAGAGGCTATACCGCTTGGGATCCGTCTTCCTATGCGTTTGTCAAGGAAGGCTCGCTTTACATCCCGACCGCATTTTGTTCCTATACCGGTGAGGCGCTGGATAAAAAGACGCCGCTTTTGCGCTCCATGGAAGTGCTGGAACGCGAAGCCATCAAAATTTTAAAATTATTCGGCAAAGACGTCAAACGTGTTGTGACGACGATCGGACCGGAACAGGAATATTTCATTATTGATAAAGAAGTCTATCTCAAACGGCCGGATCTGATGTATACCGGTCGGACATTATTCGGTGCAAAACCCCCGAAAGGACAGGAACTGGAGGATCAGTATTTCGGACAGATCAAGCCGCGGATCGCTGAATATATGGCCGATCTCGACGAGGAACTCTGGAAGCTGGGAATCAGCGCAAAAACCAAACACAACGAGGTGGCGCCCGCACAGCATGAAATGGCGCCGGTGTTCTCCACCTCCAACGTCGCGTCGGATCACAACCAATTGACGATGGAAATCATGAAAAAGGTTGCCGACCGGCACGGTTTGGTTTGCCTGTTGCATGAAAAACCATTCGCAGGCGTCAACGGGTCGGGCAAACACGATAACTGGTCTTTGTCGACCGATACCGGTGAGAACCTGTTGAATCCGGGCAAAACGCCGTTTGAAAACGCACAGTTTTTGCTGTTCTTGGCAGCGGTGATCAAAGCGGTCGACGAATATCAGGATCTGCTGCGTATTTCCGTTGCAAGCGCGGGCAACGATCACCGTCTGGGTGCGAACGAGGCGCCGCCGGCGATCATCTCCATGTTCCTCGGCGAAGAGCTGCAGGAGGTGCTGACTGCGATCGAAAACGGCGAAACGCTGGAAGCGCACAAGAAAGCGATCATGGATCTGGGTGTTTCATTAATTCCGAAATTCAATAAGGACACCACCGATCGCAACAGAACCTCTCCGTTTGCGTTCACCGGAAATAAATTTGAATTCAGAATGGTGGGTTCCGCCGCTTCCGTCGCCGGACCAAACACCATTCTCAATACCATCGTTGCCAATTCATTATCCGATTTCTATGAAGAGCTGGAAAGCTCCGACGATCTGATCAAAGATGTGATGCAGTTGGTGAAAAAGACGGTCAAGGAACACAAACGCATCATTTTCAACGGCAACGGCTATTCCAAAGAATGGGAGGAAGAAGCGGAACGTCGTGGGCTTTATAATTTGAAGTCAACGCCGGAAGCACTTTCCAAAATGCTGGATGAGAAAAATATCAAATTGTTTGAAAAGTTCGGCGTGTATACCAAAGGCGAAATGGAAGCGCGGTATGAGATCTATATGGAGAACTACTGCACGGTCATCTCCATTGAAGCGCTCACGATGATCGACCTGATCAAAAAACAGGTCATGCCGGCGGTGATGGACTATGAAAAAACGCTGATCGATCTGATTACCGGCAAGCAGGCGGTTTCTGTGAGCGATAAGATGGAAAGCGCGCTGCTTGAGAAAATCTCAAAATTGGCGGATGCGATGTATGTCAAGCTGGAAGCGTTGGAAGACGCGATGCTGCTTGTGAAAAACTGCAAAGATACGCAGGAGACCGGCATGTATTACAAAGATAAGGTTTTCCTCGGCATGCAGGAGCTGCGTGCAGTTGTAGATGAGCTGGAAACGCTGGTCGCTGCGGAATACTGGCCGCTGCCGACCTATGCGCAAATGCTTTACAGCGTGATCTGATCCAAATAAAATTAAAAATTTTTAAAACACAATGGCGTGTGTGTCAAAATGCGAATTCGCATTTTGGTGCATGCGCTTTTTGTTTTTATTCTGAAAAGGAGATGGAATCTATGGACAATGTAATGGAATTGTTCTCGGACGTCAATACCCTATGGGTATTGGTCGGCGCGGCGCTTGTGTTTTTCATGCAGGCGGGATTCGCAATGGTGGAAACCGGGTTTACAAGAGCAAAAAATGCCGGTAACATCATCATGAAAAACCTGATGGACTTTTGTATCGGAACGCCGCTTTACTGGCTGGTCGGATTCGGTATCATGTTCGGCGGCTCGGGCGCACTGTTCGGCGGGCTGGATCTTCTGGGACTGGGCGATTATTCGGCCGTTTTGCCGGAGGGGGTCAGCAAATATACCTTCTTTATTTTCCAGACGGTTTTTTGCGCGACTGCGGCGACGATCGTTTCCGGTGCCATGGCGGAACGGACAAAATTCAGCGCTTATTGTGTTTACAGCGGCGTGATCAGTTTGATTATCTATCCGATTTCCGGACACTGGATCTGGGGCGGCGGCTGGCTGGCATCTCTGGATGAACTGACAAACGGTGTTTTGCCCGCATTTCACGATTTTGCCGGATCCACGGCGGTACATATGGTCGGCGGTATTTCAGCGCTGATCGGCGCGGCGATCTTAGGTCCCCGGATCGGAAAATTTTATACCGACAGAAAAACAGGCAAGAAAAAAGTACGTGCGATTCCGGGGCATTCTTTGACGCTCGGTGCTTTGGGCGTGTTTATTCTGTGGTTCTGCTGGTTCGGATTCAACGGCGCTTCGACGACTTCCATGACCAACGGTATGGCGGATGTTGCGGGCAGCGTGTTTTTCACCACCAATCTCGCGGCGGCGACTTCGACCGTTACCGTTTTGATCATCACCTGGATCCGCTATAAAAAGCCGGACGTTTCGATGACGTTGAACGGTTCGCTGGCCGGTCTGGTCGCCATTACGGCGGGCTGCGACGCGGTCAATCCGGTCGGTGCGTTTTTTATCGGTGTGATCGCCGGCTTTGTGGTGGTGTTCGGCATTGAATTTATCGAAAAGGTCTGCCATGTGGATGATCCGGTCGGTGCCGTCGGTGTGCATGGTTTATGCGGTGCGGCAGGTACCATTATGGTCGGACTGTTTTCCGCCGGACTCAACGGCAATCCTGCCGGTCTATTCTATGGCGGCGGCGCATCGTTTCTGGCATCGCAGCTCATCGGTGTGCTGAGCGTTGCGGCTTATGTGACGGTTGCGATGATCATCGTTTTCCAAGCGATCAAGCATACGATCGGTCTGCGGGTTTCCGAAGAAGAGGAAATTTTAGGATTGGACGTTACCGAACATGGTTTGGTCAGCGCTTATGCGGACTTTGTGCCTGCTGAGCTGCCGGCTGATACCGGCTATGCGCCGACTTTAAAGCCGCAGACAGCGCGTGTGGCGCCGGATGCAGCAGTGCCGGTCGTGAATGTTTCCAATCCGGATGCAAAAATGACAAAAGTGGTGATCATCACAAAACAGTCGAAATTTGACGCGCTCAAAGAAGCGTTGGAGAATATCCATATCACCGGTATGACAGTCACGCAGGTGCTCGGCTACGGTATGCAAAAAGGACAGAAAAAATATTACCGCGGCGTTGAGCTGAAAACCAATTTGCTGCCCAAAGTCAAGTGTGAGGTCGTTGTCAGCAAAATTCCGGTTGAGACGGTCGTTAACACGGTGAAAAAAGCATTGTATACCGGTGATTTCGGCGACGGAAAGATCTTTGTTTATGATGTGGAAAACGTCATTAAGGTCAGCACCGGCGAACAAGGCTATGATGCTTTGCAGGATGAAGACGAATAAAACTGCCGGATAAACGGCATAAAAAAACAGTGCGCTTACCCCCATTTGGGTAAACGCGCTGTTTTTATGATAATTCAAACATACCGTGATACAGCTGATAATATTCGCCTTTTTGCGCGAGCAGCTCTTCATGGCTGCCGCGTTCGATGATTTTACCGTGCTCCAAAACCATGATCGCATCGGCGTTTCGCACGGTGGACAGCCGGTGGGCAATGACAAAAACGGTACGTCCTTCCATCAGCTGATCCATACCCTTTTCAATCAACGCTTCCGTTCGCGTGTCGATGCTGGAGGTCGCTTCATCAAGAATCAGCACCGGCGGATCCGCGACCGCCGCCCGTGCTATTGCCAACAGCTGCCGCTGTCCCTGCGAGAGATTCGCACCGTCGGCGGTGACAAGCGTTTGATAGCCTTTGGGCAGCCGGCGGATAAAGGAGTCGGCATTTGCGATTTTCGCAGCATTCCGGATTTCCTGCGGCGTCGCGTCGAGCTTGCCGAACCGGATGTTGTCTTCAATGGTGCCGGTGAACAGGTGCGTGTCCTGCAAAACAATGCCCAGCGACCGGCGCAGACTGCTTTTTTGGATGGCTTTCACATTGATGCCGTCATAGGTGATGCTGCCGGACTGCACGTCATAGAACCGGTTGATCAGATTGGTAATGGTGGTTTTGCCCGCGCCGGTCGAGCCGACAAATGCGATCTTCTGACCCGGTTTGGCATACAGGCTGATCTCCTTTAAAATCGTACGGCGGCTGTCGTAGCCGAAATTGACATTTTCAAACCGAACGTCTCCGCGCAAAGGAGTCAGATCGCCGTTTTCCGCCTGCCAGGCCCACTGCCCGGTTTTTGTATCGCAGGAAATCAGTTGCCCGTTTTCTTCTTTGACATTGACCAGCCGGATGCGGCCGGCATCCGTTTCCGGTTTTTGATGCATGGCTTCAAAAATGCGTTCCGCACCGGCGAGCGCCGCTAAAAGAAAATTGCTTTGCTGGGTGAACTGATTGATCGGCATCGCCGCCTGCCGCACAAAAACAAGATAACTTGCAAGACCGCCGATATCCGCCATGCCGTTTAATGCCATGATGCCGCCCAGCACTGCGACGATCGCATAATTGATATAGGAAATGCTCACGACTGCCGGAACCATGGTGGCGGCAAATTGCTGCGCGCCGGTTCCCGCTTTGCGCAGCTGCTCGTTTTTCTCACGGAAGGCTTTTAAGTTTTCCGTTTCATGGCTGAAAACCTTGACCACCTTTTGCCCTTTGATCATTTCTTCCACATAGCCGTCCAATTCACCAAGGTAGGTCTGCTGTTTATTAAAGTATTTTTTACTGCGTTTGCCGCTGTAGCGTATATACAAAAACATGGCGATATAGCAGATGGCGACGATCAGTGTCAGCCGCCAGTTTAAAACAAACATCAGCGCCAGTGTGCCGACGATCTGGATAAAGCTCTGGATGACCATCGCAAAGCTGTTGTTGAGCGCATCGGAAATGGTGTCGACATCATTGGTGAAATAGCTCATGATATCGCCGTTCGGGCGGGTATCAAAAAAGCGAAGCGGCAGTTTTTGCAGATGCGTGAACAGGTCCCGCCGGATATCAAACAGCACTTTCTGTGCGGCGCGAACCATGATTTGGGTGTAACCATAGCTGGATAAAACGCCGGTTAGGTAGATGGCGGCGGTGATGAGAACACCGATGATCAGGCCGCCGCCGTCACCCGGCAGCAGGTAGTTGTTGATGACGGGTTTGATCATGTAGGTCCCGAGCAGGTTGGCAAGCGCGCTGATCGAGACAAGCACGGCGACCGTTAACAATAAAAATTTATGCCGGCCCATGTAGGATAAAAGGGTTTTGACCGTGTATCCCAAATTTTTCGGGCGTTTGCCGCTAAAACTCCGTGCCACCGGCGGCACCCCCTTTCATCTGTGACGCATAGATCTCTTTATAAATGGAATCGCTTTGCAACAATTGGTCATGGGTGCCGTCGGCGTGGATTTTTCCGTCTTCCAGGATCAGAATCCGGTCGGCGTCCATCACCGAAGTGATACGCTGGGCGATGATCAGCTTTGTCATGTCCTTTTGTTTGGCAAGCTCCCGGCGGATATGACTTTCCGTCGCGGTGTCCACCGCGCTGGTGCAGTCGTCTAATATCAATATTTTGGGCTGCTTTAACAGTGTGCGGGCGATGCAAAGCCGCTGCTTTTGTCCGCCGGAAAGATTAACGCCACCCTGGCTCAAATCGGTGTCCAGCCCGTTTGGCATTTGCTTGATAAATTCATCCGCACAGGCGACCCGGCAGGCTTCCCTGAGCTGTTCGTCCGAAGCGTCCGGGTTGCCCC
This sequence comes from uncultured Clostridia bacterium, assembly GCA_946493765.1. Classification (GTDB taxonomy): domain Bacteria; phylum Bacillota; class Clostridia; order Oscillospirales; family Acutalibacteraceae; genus RUG11462. The sequence goes on from CAMMAZ010000002.1 coordinate 59,582, forward strand.
AGCGCAGATTGTCGCGGATGGTGCCGGAAAAGAGCACGTTTTTTTGCAAAACGATGCCGACTGCATCGCGCAAAGTTTTTAAATCATAGGCGCGCACATCGGTGTTTCCGACCGAAACGGCGCCTGTCGACGCATCGTACAGTCTTGGGATCAGTTGCACAAGCGAGCTTTTGGAAGAGCCGGTTCCGCCGATGATGCCGACGGTCTGCCCGGCGGGAATGTGCAGATCGACATGCTGCAGCGCATATTCTTCGGCGTCGGTTTTATATTTAAACGAAACATTGTCAAAATCGATGCTGCCGTTTTGAACCTGTGTGACCGGGGATTCCGGCGAACGAATATCCGGCGTTTGGTTGAGCGTTTCGCTGATGCGTTTTGCACTGGCCAGTGAACGGGTGAGCAGCAAAAAGACGTTGGAAATCATCATTAGTGCGTTCATGACCTGCAAAACATAGCTTAAAAAGCCGGTCAGATCGCCCACCTGCAATTCGCCGCCCAGAATCATGTTGCCGCCGAACCACAAAATCAAAACAGCGGCGGCATACATGGTGAACTGAAATGCGGGGAGATTCAAAACCGCATAGTGAAAGGTGCGTTCGCTGGTTTGCAGAAGTTCGTTGTTGACCTGGTCGAATTTTTCCGCTTCATAGTCTTCCCGCACAAATGCCTTGACTGCACGGATAGCGGTCAGATTTTCCTGCACCACGCTGTTGACGCGGTCGACCGTTTTTTGCAGTTTTCCATACATCGGGGCGATTTTCCGGACAATGAAAAATAAAATCAAGGCTAGGATGGGGGAGCAGACAAAAAAGACGAGTGAGAGTTTCGCGTTCATCCAGATGGAAAGGCCGATACCCATGATCAGCATCACCGGTCCGCGCACCATGGGTCGCAATCCGCCGGTGAGCGCGTTTTGCATGACGTTGACATCGGTGGTGATGCGGGTGATGAGCGACGCGGTGTCGAAATGATCGAGATTGGAAAAGGAATAGGTCTGCACCTTTTCATATTCCGCGTCGCGCAGCCTCGCGCCGAATCCGTAGGCCGCGCGGGCGGCAAAGCGGGCGTATAATAAGCCGGTAAGCAATGCGAGCAGCGCGCAGATTGCCATTTGGATGCCTTTGTTTAAAATATAGGGAACATCCCGCGCAGCGACGCCGACGTCCAAAAGATCCGCCATTAAAACCGGGATGATCAATTCAAAGGAAGTTTCGATCAAAACCAGCAGCGATCCGATCAGCAGATCCTTCCGATAGGGGCCAAAATAAGAAAAGAGTTGTTTTAATTCCCGCATGATACATCCCCCTCTTTTGTCCAGGTTTCATGAAAATTTTGATGCGCGCGGGACAGAAAATCCGCAAACTGTGCGCGTTCGGCATCCGAAAAACCGCGAAGCATAATGTCTTCCATCTCTTCGCAGTGTTTTTGCCAGGCATTATGTGCCCTGACGCCTTTTTGGGTCAATGTGATCGAATCGGCGCGCCGGTTGGAAGAATCGGTTTTTCGGGCAATAAAGCCGCCCTTTTCCAGTGTGTCCAGCATGCGTGAGACTGCGGCGGGGTCGATCTCAAAGTAGTCCGCCAGCTCCCGCTGGCAGCATTCCGTTTTTCGGGACAGATAAGAAAGCAGTTTCGGCTGCCCGGAACCCAGCCCGATCTCACTTAAGAAAGGGCGCAGATAATTGCGCTGCGCGTGAAACGCCCGGTACAGCAGCATGTGAAATGTTTTTTCCAAAACTTAAAAATCTCCTTTATTGATGTGTCAATCATTGATATATCAATTATTTATTATAAGGGAATTTATAGATTTGTCAAGCGGTGTTCCAACAAAAATGCCCGGTCTTTTGACCGGGCATCCAATCAGATGTTTTTGTTATAAAGCTTTATCGACAGCGGGATGGAAACGAGAACCGAAAGAACAGCAACAAGCACCGGCAGAAAGGATAAAAGCGCAGTGTTTTGGTTGATGAATCGGATGACATCTTCCGTGAAAAAGCCGACCGTTAAAACACCGATCACGACAAGCGCAATGAAAAACAGCCGCCCTTTTTCCACACCGAATTTAAACATCACTGGCAGGTTCATGCACAGAAAAATAACGGCGATGCAGCAGATAAAGAAAAGCTGCGGAAAAACCGCACCGGTCACGACATTGGGGTCCAGCGCCGTCGCAATGCTTTTGGCACAGCCGGAAATCAAAGCGGTCACAAGAATCAACAGGCCGCCGAACAGGTATTTTTCCAGCACGATATCCCGCACCGGACAAGGGAGCATCAATTGAAATTGATCCCATTTGGAACGCTGGTCGTAGCCCAGCGCGGTGACGGGCAGCAGCGCCGCATATAATATCGCAAAGCCACTGGATGAAAGCTGTGGCAGGACTGCGAAAATTAGCACCAGTAAAAGAAAAAATTTCATTTGTTTGAATAGAAAATAAAAGTCCTTGAGCAGTAAGCCTTTCATGCTATTTGTCCCCTTTCGCTAAAAACAGGATGATTTCTTCAATGGTGGTTTTCTCAGTGGGGATGCCGGATGGCAGCGCGTTTTTTTTCACCAGCGCTGTCACATCGTAGTCCGTTTGTTTTTTGCCTTTGATCGCACTTGCGGGAATGGAGGCGAAGGTATCGCGGGGAAGGCGTAAAATCGCATATTCTTCCAAAAGCCGGTCTTTTTCTTCACAAAACAGCAAACTGCCGTTGTGCAAAAAGGCGATATAATCGCAGATTTTTTCAAGATCGCTCACAATATGCGAGGAAATCAGCACCGAATGGGTCTCATCTCTGGTGAATTCGTTAAAAACATCGAGAATCTCATCCCGCACAAACGGATCGAGTCCGCTGGTCGCTTCGTCCAGCACCAAAAGCTTTGGGTGATGCGACAGCGCGACGGCAATTGATAGCTTCATCTTCATACCGCGGGAAAATTCTTTAAAAATTTTCTCTTTGGGCAGGTTGAAGGTTTGCAGATAGGAAAAATAGAGCTTTTCATCCCAGTTTTGATAGATGTTTTTCATGACGGCGTTGACATTTTGCGGATTCAACACGTCGGGGAAATAGGATTCGTCCAAAACAACGCCGATTTCATTTTTAAGTTTCGTGAAAGCATCGCTTTGGTTATCCGTTCCCAAGATAGAGATGGTGCCACTGTCGGGGGAGAGTGCGTTCATAATCATTTTAATGGTTGTGGATTTTCCGGCGCCGTTTTCCCCGACCAATCCCAAAATACAGCCGGACGGCAATATAAGATTTAAATTTCGGATGGCAAAATCGCCAAAGCTTTTGTTCACATTCTTGATTTCGATTGCATACATTGCTGTCATTCCTCCTGTTGCATCAGCTTGAACATGTTTTCCAGTTCTTCATAAGACAGACCGCAGGTGCGGCCGAGCGTTAAAATTTCACGCATGTGCTCTTCAATTTGCTTTAGATATTCTTCACGGATGATGGTCATGTTGGTTTCGGCAACAAAACAGCCTTTGGAAGCGACGGTGTAGATATAGCCGTCCTTTTCCAACTCATCGTAAGCGCGTTTGGTGGTGATGACGCTGATACGCAGATCTTTTGCCAGGTTGCGGATCGACGGCAGCGCGTCCCCCTCCTTGAGCTTGCCGGCAATAATGTTTTGTTTGATCGCAGTGTAGATCTGTTCATAGATCGGCTGATCGCTTTTGTTGCTGATAATAATATCCACATGCATCCCTCCTTTGTTTATACTGTTCATATTCAATATATACAGTATAAACAGATGATATACATTTGTCAAGAGGAAAAATTAATTTTTCTATTTTTAGCGGATGCACAAACTGATTTGACGGCAAATCGCATAAAAATGGGCATGGCGTTTTTCATTTATGCATAATTGACATTTTTTGCAGAATATGTTATATTGATGATAACCACTAAAAATGAAAAAGATAGGGGAATGCATCATGTTTTGTAAAAATTGCGGCGCACAAAATGCGCCGGAGGACCGCTTCTGCAAAAATTGCGGCAGTCCGCTGCAGCAGGGGACGCCTGCGCAGCAATCCCAGCCTGTAGAGCAGGTAAAACCGCCTGTGCAACCGACGCCGCCCGCGCAGCCGGAACCGCCTGCGCAGCCGTCGTTTTCCACACAACCGGCGCCGTCTGCACAGCAGAACCAGCAAGTTCCGTCGCAGCAATTCGGGCAGCCGGGACAACAGCCGATGGGGCAATCGGTTCCGCCGCAGGCTGCATATCAGGCAAATCAACAGGCCGGAATGATTCCCGGCGTGCGGGAAACGGTTCAAAAGCTTGGGTCTTCTCCGGTGTTTTTGATTGCTGTCATTTGTTTTACAGCGTCGCTCATTTTGAATCTGATTGCATCGTTTATCGGTAATAACGGTCTGCTGTCGGAAGTCTTTGGCGAACTCAATGATGAACTGGGTATCGGCGGTTATGCGGGTGCAAGCGGCGCGGCGGTAGGCACTGTAGTCTCGACGATCATTTTTTCCTTGTTGCCAGGCGTTTTGATCTGCATTGGCATGTGGATGTTTTATAACACCTGCAAAAATTGGCGCGGCGGCTATTTCTCTACCGGCGGTCTGACGATGATCCGGGTGATTTCTATTATTTTGCTGGTGCTTTGTTGCATCTTCTTTGCTTTCATGATTGTTTTAATGTTTGTGTTGTTGATTACACCGGAAATCATGCTGAGCGGTGATCATTATTACCAGTACAGCTATGGATTTTATGGATTCGGTAATAGCTATTATGAGTCGGAAATCGCGGAGGCGCGGGCTGTGTTTGCCATTGTGCTTATACTCTTTATTTTGGTGTTTGTGTTTGTGATTCTTTATTTTGCAAAGCTGCTCAAAACCATTCGTACTGTGTCGGACGCTGCGGCTAAGGGAATTGCGTCCGATAAGGTTTCGGTTTTTATCGCGGTGATGAATATTATCGCCGCAGTGTCGACGTTTGGTTCGTCGTTTGCGTCGAACGTTGCCGGAATGTTTGGCGGCTGGTGCTCCGCAGCGGCAATGGTTTTAACGGCTGTTTTGATTTTCCAGTATCAGTCGCAGATACGAAGATTGATGATGCCGCAGATTTATCAGCAGATGAATTGAAAATTTTACACTTAAATCAAAAAAGGCGCGCGGGCAATGTTTCCCGCGCGCTTTTGCACAATTTGTGATTATTTTCATCATTTTTATGCAAAAATAATAGAAATAAATAAAATCAAATATTTTTTTATTAAATAGAACAGGAAATTTTTGAAAAAATATTGACAAATTATTCATATACTTATATAATATACATGCAACAAAATAATTTTTTGGAGGGTGATGTGCTATGTTATGTTTTGAAACTGCTCGATTGAATCGTTGGAGATGTTTTCTTTTAGCTCTTGTTTTGTTTGCAGCTTGTGTTTTCCATTTTCCGGCAGAAGATGCACGAGCACTTAATCAATCCAGAGAATATTTGCGTTATGATTTTGCAACAGGACAAACGACAACCTATACATTGTCGGCTTTATCTGAACTATCGTTAACTCGTTCTGTTATTGGGGATGATACCAGGGTGCCAGATACAAGTAATCAGGCGGTTGTTCTAGCAGGCGGGGGAGCAGGTTTTATTGTTTCTGATCATATTGTGGCGACGGCAGCACATTGCCTTTATCACAGGGATATCGATAATCCCGCAAATTCTCATTATATCACGGATGCCAGAGTCACGATATATGATGAAAGCGGGAAAAATTCAGTAAAAACTTTAATGCCGGTTTCTTTTCATATTCCAATGTTATACTTTGAAAAAGGAGAAAATGAATTTTTAAATTATGATTACGGGTTTATTTATGTGGAAGAAGATTTAAGTGAATACGGTCGGTTTGATTTAGGCGTTCCGATGGATGAATGTGCGACTTATCATACCAATGTTTACAACAGTGGATTTCCTTCAGACACTGATGATGGAAAATTTGCAGATAGGGAATACAAAAGATATACTGGCAGTGGAAATGTTGTTGAAATGACTGACTATGTTGTGAGATATAATGCCGATGCTTCAGGTGGAAACAGCGGAGGTCCTATTTATACAGAATCCACGTTTAACAATCAAGTTTATAGAACAGTAATCGCGATACATTCTGCCGGAGATAGTGAGAGAAATCAAGGGGTAAGAGTTACAACGGATTTAATGCATTTTTATTATAATAATCCATATGCTTATTGATGAAAAAGGAGTGTTAATGATGAAGCGGATTGCAAAAATATTGTTAGCATTGAGCATGGCTATAGTTCTTTCCCTTGGTGTTACCATGTTTTCCTTTGCAGATGGAACCGCTGGAGATATTGATAATGATGGGAAAATTAATTCCAAGGATTCGTTACGTTTGAAACAATATTTAAGTGGAATGGTTGAAATTCCGGATGAAGCAAAAGCAAGGTGTGATTTGAACGGAGATTTTATTATTAGTCAGGTAGACAGCGATATATTGCGGGCGATCATAGCCCATATCATATGAGGAGGATTTCGATGAAGATTCGAGTTGCTATTGCAACAATACTATTATTGGCGGTTTGTTTTGCGAGTCTGCCGGTTTCTGCCGCCGAGGTGCCGGGCTGGGATGATCCCGTGCCGCTGGAGGTGCCGGAGAAATATCAGGGCGAAGGCTGTTACGCCTATGTCAGCGGAGAGGTTATTGCAATCTGCACGCCGGAAACATTTGGCTATATTCAATATGCTGCAATATCGACACGCCGAGAGGTTATTGTGCAGATGAAGGAAGGCTTTGCGCTGCGTGCGGATGTGATGGATGCGGTGACAGGTGGCACACTTTGCGCGGTGGAAATCACAGGCGAAGACCTCACCCGCGCGGGCGGGTGTTACAACGCCGCGCTGAATGGGAATTTTGATGTTTTATATCGCATTGAACCGGCGGTCTTGAATGCTAAAGATGTGGATTTTGCGGATTATATGGCGCAGATTCCGGGCATTGAACAGGTGTTTTACCTGATTCACGCCGGTACCTGTTATGGTTCCACACTGATGCGAACAATCATTACTTGCAGGGAGGGTTACCAACCCAAAGCGGAGGATTTTCCGGGCGCGGATATTGGTAGCATCGAAATGGCGGAAGGCTCCAACCGGGCGGTGATTACAAGCGGGGGTGAAGACCACCAAAGCCAGTATGCGCTGCAGAAATATTTCCGGGAATTAGCCGATCCGAATATTTTGGAAGTTACGTTTGGCAGTGAAATCTTGGAACACAACTATCCGGCAGGCGATCCGGATCTGACGGTTTGCCGGACCATGTTTGTGGGAGAAGAAACCGACATGGGCGACGTCAACGACGACGGCACGGTCAATGGGAAGGACGCGCTGACACTCCGGATGTATCGTGTGCATTACGATGTGGATCTGGTGCTGGACGCTTCGGATCTGAACGGCAACGGCGAGACGGCCGACGGACGGGACAGTTTGCTGCTACGCCGGCAGATCGCAGGATACCCGGCGGTTGGCGCTTGAAAATACAAAATGATTCGCATTTGATATTGTGATGAAAAGCAAAAGCGCGTTGTGACTTAAACGGAGATTTTATCATCAGTCGGGTGGACAGCGATATATTGCGGGCGATAATAGCCCATATTATATGAGGAGGATTTCGATGAAAATTCGAGTTGCTATTGCGACGATGTTATTATTGGTGTTTTGCTTTGCAAGTCTGCCGGTATCTGCCGCCGAGGTGCCGGGATGGGATGATCCCGTGCCGATGGAGGTGCCGGAGAAATATCAGGGCGAGGGCTGTTATTCCTATGTCAGCGGAGAGGTTATTGCAATCTGCACGCCGGAAAAGTTTGGCTATATCACTTATCCGAAGGGGTGGCCTCTGCACGATGAAGTGATTGTGCAGATGAAAGAGGGCTTTGCGCTGCGTGCGGATGTGATGGATGCGGTGACAGGTGGCACGCTTTGCGCGGTGGAAATCACAGGCGAAGACCTCACCCGCGCGGGCGGAAGTTACAACGCCGCACTGGGTGGAACATTTGAGCGATTATACCGGATCGAGTCCACCGAACTCAACACGCAAGAGGAGGATTTCGCGGATTATATGGCGCAGATCCCGGGCATTGAACAGGTATTTTACCTGATTCATGCCGGCACCTGTTATGGTCCCGCCCTGATGCGAACAATCATTACTTGCAGGGAGGGTTATCAACCCAAAGCGGAGGATTTTCCGGGTGCGGATATCGGCAGCATCGAGATGGCGGAAGGTTCCAACCGGGCGGTGATTACAAGCGGGGGTGAAGACCACCAAAGCGAGTATGCGCTGCAGAAATATTTCCGGGAATTAGCCGATCCGAATATTTTGGAAGTTACATTTGGCAGTGAAATTCCGGAACATGTTTATCCGGCAGACGATCCGGATTTGACGGTTTGCCGAACCATGTTTGCGGGAGAAGAAACCGACATGGGCGACGTCAACGACGACGGCACAATCAATGGCAAGGACGCGCTGACGCTCCGGATGTATCGCGTGCACTACGATGTGGATCTGGTGCTGAGCGCTTCGGATTTGAACGGCAACGGCGAGACGGCCGACGGACGGGACAGTTTACTGCTGCGCCGACAGATCGCAGGATATCCGGCGGTCGGCGCTTGAAAATACAAAATGATTCGCATTTGATATTGTGATGAAACCAAAAGCGTGTGGGGAATATTCCCCACACGCTTTTGGTTGGTTTTTAGACTTTGATCACTATAGTATATTTATAATTCGGCGATGACCTCGACTTCGACCAAAACATCTTTTGGCAGCTGTTTGACCGCAACGCAGGAACGCGCGGGCTTAGTTGTGAAATATTCGCCATAGACCGCGTTGAACGCGGCAAAATCGTCCATACTTTTAAGAAAACAAACGGTTTTGACCGCTTTGTCGATCGATGTGCCGGCGGCTTTTAAAACTGCGCACAGGTTTTCACAGACCTGTTTTGTCTGTTCTTCGATCGTTTGCGTTTCCACTGCACCGGAAGCCGGGTTGATGGCAATTTGCCCGGAGGTGAAAACAAGGTTGCCTGCTTTTACCGCCTGAGAATAGGGGCCGATCGCGTCCGGCGCTTCTTTTGTGTAGACTGTTTGGGACATGATGATACATCTTCCTTTCTTTGTTGGTTTTTATGTTTTATACCAGTTTAAAGCCTTCTTTTTTCAGCGCTTTTTTGATACTTTCGATATGTTCATAATTACGGGTTTCCAGCTGCAAACGCAAAAAGCAGCCGTTGATATCGGTGGTTTCGCTGGCGCGTTCATGATGCACCGAAGTGACGTTGCCGCCATGCCTTGCGATGATGCGAGAAACGTCTTCCAACTGGCCGGGTTTATCCATTAATTCGATGCAAAGGCTGCAGGAACGGCCGGATTTCATCAAACCGCGTTTGATCACGCGGGACAAAATCGTCACGTCGATATTACCGCCGGAGACGACACACACGACTTTTTTGCCGTCTAATGGAAGCTTGTTAAACATGACCGCGGCGACCGATACCGCCCCCGCGCCTTCGGCGATCATTTTATGCTGTTCGATCAACGCCAAAATGGCGGAACAGATCTCGTCTTCCGAAACGGTCACGATCTGGTCGACATATTCTTTCACCAGCTGGAAGGTGTTTTGACCCGGTTCTTTCACGGCGATGCCGTCGGCAATGGTGGAAACGGATTCGAGCGTTTCGATCTTGCCGTCTTTGATCGCGTTGTACATGCTCGGGGCACCGGCGGCCTGCACACCGTAGACCTTGATCTCGGGTTTTAATTTTTTTAAGGCAAACGCAACGCCGGCGATCAACCCGCCGCCGCCAATGGGAACGACGACCGCGTCCGCATCCTTGCATTCATCCAGAATTTCAAGACCGATGGTGCCTTGCCCCGCGATGACGTTGATATCGTCGAACGGGTGCACAAAGGTGTAGCCTTTTTCGTCCCGCAGTTGAAGCGCTTTTTGATAAGCGTCGTCGTAGACGCCTTTGACCATGCAGACGTCGGCGCCATAGGCTTTAGTCGCTTCCACCTTGGAGATGGGCGCGCCGTCCGGCAGGCAAATTAGGGACGGGATCCCGTATTTCGTGGCGGCGAGTGCAACGCCCTGCGCGTGGTTGCCCGCAGAGCAGGCGATCACCCCGTGCTTTTTCTCTTCGTCGGTCAGCTGGGAGATCATATAGCCCGAACCGCGCAGTTTGAACGAGCCGGTCAGCTGCAGATTCTCCGGTTTTAAATAGACCTCGCACCGGTCGCTTAGATCCGGCGCTTTGACGATATTCGTCGGTCGGATGACGTCTTTCAAAACATAAGACGCGTGATAAATTTTATCCAATGTCAGCATGGCAATCCCTCTTTTATCATTGATGAAACCTGCCGGCCAAATCGGTCGGACAGGTTTTGAAAACAAACAAAAAGCTTCGTCTCTTTTTTAAGAGACGAAGCTGATTTTCTCCGCGGTACCACTCTTATTGTCCGGAATCCGGACCCCTTAAACCATGCACCTTTGATGCACTGCCCCGATAACGCCGGGCAAGGCGGACGCGCTTACTGCCGGAAAATCCGGGTTTGGCCGCCGGCTCGGGGGCGATCCGCACAAAATCGCTTTGTCTGCCTTGCACCAACCGGCAGTTCTCTGAAAAAGCGGGTTTTCATGCCGTTCCCCTTCATCGCCTGTATAACTTATATTATAAACACTGTTTTTTAATTTGTCAATCGTTTTAAACCGATTTATTTTTCCTTTTGAACTCCTGTGATTCGATTTTTTGAATCATATTGATCAGATATTTGCAGCTTGCCGGGTATTCCCGTTCGATGTATTCCCGGTTGATGCGCACGTCCGTTTCCTCTTTATTAATGCGATTGAGCAGATGTCCGCACAGCAGCGATTCATAGGAACGCGCGAAAATGATCCCGCGTTCTGCCGATTGTGCAAACAGTCCGTCATCATCGCAGGGGAGCGCGCTTTCTAAAACACGAAAGATGTGATAAACATAGGAATTTGCAATATTATTGATGTCTGTGTGCAGTTTTGGGTTGCCAAGACGGGCTGCTATGCTGTATAATATATTCATCGTGTTGTAAATCTGTGCGCGGCCGTTGCGCAAAACCGGATAAGGATTGATGTCTTCTTCGATGTCGTCCAGCAGCATATCGTCTGCTTTGATGCTTTTTTGCACCGTCAGTCCCAGAAGATAATCCGCTGAAACGTTAAACACATTCGCGGCTTTGATCACAAAGTCCAGGCTGCATTCCCGGATGCCTTTTTCATAATGTGATAAAAGCGCCTGGGAAACACCGAGCTTTTGGGCGGTCAGTTTTTGCGACCATCCGTTCTGTTTGCGAAGCTGTGTGATCCGCTTTGCGAATTTGTTTTCCATTTCTCTTCCTCTTCCTTTTTGCACCGGAAATTTACCGGCCCAAAAGGGAAAACGGACCGCACCGGAATGATGATACTATACAAAGTGTATATTATGATAACATTTTTATTGCGGTTTGTAAAGCGAAAATTTCACATTTTTTTGACATTATCAACACAAATCGCGGTTTTGTGCCGCGGTTTTCGGAAAGGAATCAGGCAGGATGAAAAGCTACACCATTCATTTGCTGCGCCATGGTATGACGCTTGGCAACCAGTTGGGACAATATGTTGGGAGTACCGATGTTGATTTATCTACAGATGGTATAAATCAGCTCAAAAACCTAAAACAAAAATATGACTACGGCAATCCGCAGCTGATTTTCTCAAGTCCTTTAAAACGCTGCAAACAAACGCTTGAAATTTTGTTCGGCGATCGTGAAGTGATCACGGTGGAGGGACTGCGCGAATGCAACATGGGGGATTTTGAGGGCAAGACGACAAAAGAATTGGTTGATGATCCGCGGTTTATGGATTGGGTGCAGCATGGGGCGGCGCCGCCAAACGGCGAGGATAACAAAACTTTTTCTACAAGGATATGCACAGCGTTTGTCGAAACGGTGCGGGATATTTTAAAGGCCGGAAAAAAAGAGTCGGTTATCTGTGCGCACGGTGGTGTGATCATGACGCTGCTCGCTGTTTACGGGCTGCCGCAGACCGACAGAATGAACTGGATGGCCAACAACGGCATGGGATTTACCATTCGGGTGACGCCCAGTGTCTGGATGCGCACCGGTATGGTGGAGGTCGTCTGCGAATATCCATTTGGCAGTGCGGCGGAACCGGATTTGAGTCAGAATCCCGCCAAACAGACGGCAGCACAAACCGGGCAGACGGTGTTCGGCGCGCAGGACGATGCGCAAGATGTGCCGGAGGACGAGGATTTTGAAGAAGCAGACACCGTTTTCTGGGCGGATGTCGACGATGATGATGGGAAAGAAAAATAAGGGAGATTGTTTTTGACCGGCGGCATGTTTGATTCGGCTGCCGTTTAGATTGGAAACGGGAGATAAAAAAATAAAACCGCCATTTGTGGCGGTTTTATTTTTGCTTTACAATGTGTGATAATAAATGCACATATCCTCATAAACGCCTGCTTTGTTGCGGTAGCCGCCGGGGATGACGCCGACTTTGACAAAGCCGAGCTTTTCATATAAATGCATGGCGCAGGTGTTGGATGCGACGACCGCATTAAACTGCAAAATTTTAAATTCAAGCGCTTTTGCGGTTTGCAGGGAATGCAAAACCAGCTGTTCGCCGATCCCTGCACCACGCAAATTTTCATCGACACAGTAGCTCGCATTTGCAATATGCGAAAGCCGGCCGGAATAATTGGGGTGCAGGATATAAAGACCGGCGATCTTGCCGTTTTGTTCCGCGACGCCGGTGAACGACTGGGCGGCGAAAAACGCCGCCGCCTGGTCGTTTGTCATCGTTTCTTCCTGGGGAAACGCGTTGCCAGCGAAAACAACGCCGTTCCAAAGCGCGGTCATTGCCGGCAGATCTTCTGTTTGATAGGCTCTAATTTTGATTTTCATTTTGCTGTTTCTTGCTTTCTTTAACTTTGTAGCAAAATTGCATGAGCGAGTCGCTCAAATGCACATTTTCAACTGGGATGTCGGGATATTTTAAAGACAAGTCATAGTGACTGAAATTCCAAAAGCCCTTGACGCCCAGCCGCACCAGCTGTTCGGCAGTGTCCGCGGCTGCGGCATAGGGCAGGCAAAGCACTGCGACGTCGGGTTTGTACGCCCGGCAAAATTCGTCCAACCCGGAAATATGCCGCACCGGCTGCCCTTTGATCAGCTGACCGGCGAGCGCTTCCTTTTTATCGAAAATCCCCATCAGATGAAAGCCGCGGCGTTCGGAAGACAGATAGTTTGCAACCGCACGGCCGAGGTTTCCCGCGCCAATGATGATGGCGCCAAAATGTGAATTCAGCCCTAAAATCTCACCGATCTCGTCATACAGCTGATGGACGTTATAGCCGTAGCCCTGCTGACCGAAGCCGCCGAAACAGTTGAGGTCCTGCCGGATCTGGGAAGCGGTCAGCCCCATGCGGTTGGCCAGCTCACCCGAGGAGATGCGCACGATGTTCTGATCGATCAAGCCGCCCAAAAAACGGTAATACCGCGGCAGCCGTTTGATCACCGAAGCAGAAACGTTTCCTTTTGACATGAGCTTGAGACCTTTCTTTATATGTTACGCATTTTGTTTTGTGAAATTGAGCAATCCGCCGGCAAGCAGCATTTCGCGCTGCCGCTTTGAAAAGTCCAATTTGACCGGAATGGCTTTTCCGGTTGTTTTATTTTGCAGATCAAAGACGGTGTCGCCGTTTTCGATCGCCTGCCGGATACCGGGCAGCGCCAGCTCATCGTTTTGCGAAATGCTATCGTAGTCCGCTTCGTTTTGGAATGTCAGCGGCAAAATACCCGCGTTGATGAGATTGGCGACATGGATTCTTGCAAAGGATTTTGTGACGACCGCTTTGATTCCCAGATACAACGGAACCAGCGCCGCATGCTCGCGGGAGGAGCCCTGTCCGTAGTTTACACCGCCGACGATGATGCCGCTGCCTGCTTTTTTGCAGTTTTCCGCAAAATGTTCGTCGCACTGTTTAAAACAGAACTGTGAAAGATAGGGGATATTGGAACGGTAGGGCAGGATTTTTGCGCCGGCGGGCATGATGTGGTCGGTGGTGATGTTGTCGCCGACCTTTAAAACAGCGGGCGCCGTGATGTCATCCTCCATGGGGGTCGTGACGGGGAACGGTTTGATGTTCGGTCCTCTTAAAATTTCAACCTTATCCGCTTCCGATTCTGGTGCGGGCGGCACGATCATGTTGTCGTTGATCAGGAATTTTTCCGGCATTTCGATCGGCGGGCAATCGCCAAGTGTGGTCGGATCGGTGAGCACACCGGTCAATGCGGATGCCGCCGCCGTTTCGGGAGAAACCAGATAAATCTGCCCGTCCGCCGTGCCGGAACGGCCTTCAAAGTTGCGGTTGAAGGTGCGCAGTGAAATACCGCCGGAATTCGGCGACTGACCCATGCCGATGCAGGGACCGCAGGCGCATTCGAGAATGCGGCAGCCCGCTGCGATCAAATCGCCCAATGCGCCGCATTGCGCGAGCATGTTAAACACCTGCTTGGAGCCCGGTGCGATGCCGACGCTCACGTCCGGATGCACGGTTTTACCTTTTAACATCGCCGCTACCCGCAGAAGGTCGCGCAGCGAAGAGTTGGTGCAGGAACCGATTAGCACCTGATCTACCTTGATCGGACCGATCGCTTCCACCGATTTGACATTGTCCGGCATGTGCGGCATGGCGGCTGCGGGTGTTAGAGATGAAAGATCGATATCGATCACCTCGTCGTAGACCGCGTCGTCGTCCGCTTTGATTTCGCAATAATCCTGCTCGCGATCCTGCGCTTTCAAAAAGGCTTTTGTGATTTCGTCCGACGGGAAAATCGATGTGGAAGCGCCGAGTTCCGCACCCATATTGGTGATGGTCGCACGTTCCGGGACCGAAAGGGTTTTCACGCCTTCGCCGCCGTATTCAATAATTTTGCCGACGCCGCCTTTGACCGACAGAATGCGCAGCACTTCCAAAATAACGTCCTTTGCGGAAACATAGGGGCGCAGCTTTCCGGTCAAATTGATGCGAACCATTTTCGGCATGGTGATGTGATAAGCGCCGCCGCCCATGGCGACCGCCACGTCCAGTCCGCCTGCGCCGAATGCCAGCATACCGATACCGCCGCCGGTCGGGGTGTGACTGTCCGACCCGATCAGTGTTTTGCCGGGAATGCCGAACCGTTCCAGATGGACCTGGTGGCAGATACCGTTGCCGGGACGGGAGAAATAAATGCCGTGTTTTTTCGCGACAGACGCGATAAAACGGTGGTCGTCGGCATTTTCAAAGCCGGTTTGCAGGGTGTTGTGATCGATATAAGCGACGGAACGCTCTGTTTTCACGCGTTTGACGCCCATTGCCTCGAACTCAAGATAGGCCATCGTGCCGGTTGCGTCCTGTGTGAGCGTTTGGTCGATTTTCAGACCGATGTCTTTCCCTTTGACCATTTCGCCTTCCACAATATGCGCGGCAATGATTTTTTCAGCAATTGTTTTTCCCATGAAAATGTCCAATCCTTTCCGTTTTTAAATCTTTTTCTCTTCTTTTAAATAATTTTAATTATAACATAAAATCCTTTTAAAGTCTATTCTAAAATCCCAAAAAGCTGTTGGCGGAAAAAGAAAAAATTCCAGTTGAAAACCGATGGGTTTCATGGTAATATTACAAAGGGTATGTTTTTATCCCAGCGTTTTGAGTCTTCCATTGCCGAAAGCGGGTGAAAACCATCAAAGTTGCAGCGATTGTTGCGGAATATAATCCGTTTCACAACGGGCACCGATATTTGATCGAGCAAAGCCGAAAACAGGGCGTGACCCATGTGATCGCGGTGATGAGCGGTCAGTTTGTGCAGCGCGGAGAAGCGGCGGTGTTCGATAAATGGGTGCGTACCAGTGCGGCGTTGTCCGGCGGGGTGGATCTGGTGATCCAGCTGCCGACCGAATATGCGGTGGCAACGGCCGAAAAATTCGGCGAAGGCGCCGTTTCTCTGATCGATCAAATGCACAGCATCGATGTTTTGCTGTTCGGTTCCGAAAGCGGAGATGCCGGCCGGTTGCAGGAATGTGCGACGGCGGATGCAGACACGCGTGTGTCCGACCGGATCCGGGAAATTTTGAAGGATGGCTGCACCTATGCGCGTGCAAGACAGCTTGCCGTTTCGGAAATCTATGGTGAGGAAATCGCCGGTGTTTTTGAAAAGCCCAATGATATTTTGGGGATTTCCTATTTGTCGGCGATGCGCAAGCAAAATGTGTCGTTTGCGCCGATGCTGATAAAACGCTATGGCGCCGGGCATGATACAACTGCGGGAAAAGACGGGATCGCCTGTGCGTCGCAGATTCGGAAAATGCTCTTTGCCGGTGAAGATTTTGAACAGTTTGTTCCGACGGATGCCTACACGCTGTATCACCAAAGCATTGCGGCAGGTCGTGCGCCGGTTTGCCTGGAAAATGCCGAAAAAGCGGTTATCTGGGCGCTGCGCAAAAAATCGGCGGCGGATTTTGAAAAATTAACCGACGTTTCCGAAGGGCTGCACAACCGGCTGTTTGCTGCGGCGCAAAGCACGGGAAGTCTTTCGACGCTGTATGACCTTGTCAAGACCAAACGATATACCCATGCGAGAATTCGGCGGCTTTGCCTGTCCGCTGTGCTGGATATTTATGATTTTCCACCGCCGCAGATGTTCCGCGTGCTGGGTTTTAACCGGCGCGGAGAAGAACTGCTGTCTGTGATCAAAGAAAACGGCGAACTGCCGGTGGTGACCAGCTACAAGGAAGCCAAAAACGCCGGTGTTGCCGCCGCTTTTGAACGGGAGGCGGATTTTACGGATTTTTACACTTTGCTTATGCCGGACTGCGCCGGATGCGGCGAAGAAATGCGGCAGAGTGTTGTAAAAATAGATTAAAATCAATAGAAAGGGAGTTTTCAAGTTGAAGGTAACAAAAGATACCATTATCGGCGATATTCTGGATGCGAATGCGGATACGGCGCCGTTTTTTCTGGAAATCGGCATGCATTGCCTGGGCTGCCCGGCATCGCGCGGGGAGACCATTGCAGAAGCTTGTCAGGTGCACGGCACCGACGCTGACGCGCTGGTCGAAAAGCTCAATGCATTTTTCGGAGAATAATCGAAAAAGAAATGCAGCCGGGTGCGATTTTATATCGCACCCGGCTGTTTTCTGTTTATGAAGAAGGCTGGAAACGGTTATTCGTTTCCAGCCTCGGTGTTTTCAGCTGTGCTTTCTTCTGCCAGAACGCTGGTGCAGTGCGGACAGCGGGATGCTTCGATGTCGATTTCGCTTTTGCAATAGGGACATTTTTTGGTCGTGGGCGCGGGCAATGTTTCGGTTTTATGACCAATACCGGGCAATCGCACGCGCGCTAGACGATTGATCATTTTCACCAGCATGAAAATGACGAACGCCATGATCAGAAAATTAATGACGGCAGTGATAAACGAACCGTAATTAAAGGTTGTGACTCCGAGTTTTGAAGCTTCCGAAAGGGAGGTGACCTGATCGGCTGTCACGCCGTCCGGCATTTTTAAAATCAAAAACTGATCGTTGAAATTCATGCCGCCGGTGAAAAGTCCGACAAGCGGCATGATCAGATCGTTGACCACCGAGTTGACGATGCTTTGAAACGCACCGCCGATGATCACACCGACCGCCAGGTCAATGACATTGCCGCGCAGCGCGAATTCCTTGAATTCACCGAAAAAGCCTTTGCCTTTTTCTTTGACCTTATTCATATTTTTCACATCCCTTTTGATTTTCATTTTCAGCCGGGATAAGCGGGTCCCGGCTTGCTTTTGAAACGTTCTTTTGTTTTTGTGCGCCGGAATCCGGCGTTTCATTTCTTACCCTTGCTGCCGAATGCACCGCCTTGGGAGAGAATATTGGTATCGAAAGAGAAGGTGAGGTTTTCTTTTGTGCGGCTGCGTTTGAAGCCGAGGTCGATGAGCTTTGTCAGCAGTTCTTTGTAGGGCACGCCTTTGGGTTCCCAGAGATAAAAGGAAAGCGAGCCGGGAATGGTGTTGATCTCATTGACATAGACCTGTTCGTTTTTCGCGTCGAAAATAAAGTCGATGCGCACAACGCCGTTTGCACCGATCGCTTGAAAGGTGCTTTTGGCATAGGTCTCGATCTGCTGACGAAGCTGCGGCGGAATATCGGCGGGAATTTTGCGTTTCAAAGAAGCCATGCCGCTGGATTTTCCGCCGGTTTTGCCGCCTTTGTCACCGTTTTTGTATTTATCGTCGTAGGACAGAATGTCGCCGGTCATAATCGGTTCTTCGATCACCGATGTGTCGCAGGCGTCCATGTCGCCGACGACCGAACAGTTGAATTCCCGCAGATCGGTGATCGCGGGTTCGACCAGAATTTTTTCCGCATAGTGCATCGCTTCACGGATGGATTCGATCAGTTCCGCTTCATCTGCCGCTTTGGAGATACCCACACTCGATCCTAAATTCACCGGTTTGACGATCAGCGGAAATTGCAGTTTTTCTTTTATCGTGTTTAAAACGACCTGTTTTTCCAATGTGAAGGTTTTTGCATGAAAGGTCACGCAGGGCAAAACGGGGATATCATGCTGCATGAGAATGTATTTAAACGCGGCTTTATCCATTCCTACCGAGGCCGAAAGCGTGTCGCAGCCGACATAAGGAATGCCGAGCAGCTCAAACCAGCCGGCAATTGCGCCGTCCTCACAGTTTGTGCCGTGCACGATCGGAAACGCGATGTCGATAAAAGACAGTGTTTTTTTAAACAGGCCCTTTTTCAGCTCGATCAGGCAAAAGGATTCTCCCTGTTTGATCATGGTGACGGGAATGCTGTTTTTTAAAAGCGCCGGAATATCCTTGAACAGATTGATATCCAGCATTGCCGGGTTGTAATACATCTCGCCTTGTTTTGTTATGTAAACCGGCAGGATGTTATATTTTTCGGTGTCCATGCTGTTCATCGCCTGAACAGCGGAGATGACGGCGACCTCGTGTTCCACCGAACGGCCGCCAAAAAATACGCCGACGTTGATTTTCATGCTGCTCTACCTTTCTTTGTGATTATTTTGCATAGTTATCCGGCAGGTCGTTTTCAAACAAAACGACCGTTTCTTTGTTACATAGCGTTCTTAACATCTGCGCTGCGTCGTTAAAGGTTTTGACAATGTGCAGATTCTGCGGCGGAAAGCCGGATTTCAAGGCGCCGCGTTCCAGCGGTTTTGCACGTTCGATGCCGACAAAAATCAGGATATCGGCATTTTGTGCGGCTTCGGCGCCCAGTGCTTCGTTGCATTCGATTTCCTTTTCACCCAATTCAACAAGACCGGGTGTGACGGCAATGCGGGTCATGGGATAAAAGGAACCGAGCACCCGCATGGCTTCCAGCGAACCGCTGGGATTGGCGTTATATGCATCGTCGATGAGCAGCGCGCCGCCAAAAAACGGTTTTAATTGCAGGCGGTGTTCATAGGGTTCGAGCTGCTCGACAGCATAGTGGATATTATCCGGCGTGATCCCAAAGTCCAGTGCAATGAGGACGGCGGCCAGGATATTCAGCACATTATGTGCGCCGAGCAGTCTGGTCGAAACGGGAATGGTTTCATCCTTTGTCACGATTGCAAAGGACAGGCCGGATCTGCTGCTTTGGATGTTTTTCGCATAAGCGTCACAGGTCGGGTCGGATGTGGAATAGCTTTTATAGCGGTAATGGGATTGCAAGGCTTTTTGTTTAATATATGGATTATCAAAGTTAAAATACATGCAGCCGCCTTTTTCATTGACTGCATCCGCCAGTTCAAATTTGGTGCGGATGATATTGTCCAGCGTGCCGAAGGTGTTCAGATGCTGCGGACCGATGGAGGTTAAAATACCGTTTATCGGATGGACGATGTCGCAGATTTCTTTGATGTCGCCGGTTTTCTTTGCACCCATTTCCGCAACGAAAATCTGGGTGCCGGGTTTTAGATGTTCCCGCACGGTGCGCACGATCCCCATCGGGGTATTGAAGCTGCCGGGGGTGACAAGCGTGTTGTATTGCTCCGATAGGATGCGGCCGAGAATATATTTGGTGCTGGTTTTGCCATAGCTGCCGGTCAGGCCGATGATCTGCATATCCGGGCAGCTTTGCAGGATTTTTTTAGCGTCGCGGATATAATATTGCCGGACGGCGTATTCCGCCGGGGCGTTAATGAGATTGAGCAGCATGGCGGTCAGCGGTGAAAAACATAAAACCGCCGCGCAAAGCGGGACGAACAGATGGGGCAACAAAGCGGTCAGTCCGATGAGCAGGCAAAGCACAAAAAGGGTCGCGTACATGCGTTTGACCCGGCCGGTAAAGACGATTTTTTTCTTGGCGTGTTTTGTTTTATAAACTGCGCGGGCGACCCGCACCGGGCAGGTGAGAACCGTTACCAGCATGGCTACAAAAGGAGAGATAAAACAAAAAAGCACCGCCGCGGCCGCAAAAACAAACGACCACAGGGCAGAACCCTTTTTCGCACCTTTTAAATAATCGATGAATCTTTTGTTATAGTAGGAATTCAGCTGCAGCATGTGCAGCTGCGGGGTGATGGTGAAAAAAAGTGAGAGCAGCATGACGCCGCCGGTAATAGATAAAAAAATGGAATCCATTGTGCGCTACTCCGTTTCTTTGCAAAAGATTTTGGGATCGGTTTTACAGGAAACTGTTCAAAATTGCGTCGATCTGGTCGGGAAATTCGACAAAGCACCAATGTGTTCCGCCCTGAATGACGCAAAGGCCGCTGCCCGCAATCTTTTCTTCCATGATTTTGCCGTGTGCGACCGGGGTTGCGGTGTCGTTTTCACCGAAAATCAAAAGGGTCGAGGCTTTGATTTTTTTTAAGTTATCCACATCATTGGTGCCGATCAACAGATCGCTGCCCAAAAGGTTGACAAGCGTTTGCCGCATGACGGGGACGGCGGCGTTATAATCCGCCGATCCATAATGCTGCCGCGCAGCGGCAAGCAGGTCCTCAGAATAGTTTTTGATCACCGGCAGGGTCAAAACGCGTTTGATTGCTTTAAAAGAACGACCCCGCCATTTTTGCCGGAATGTGCGTGGACTGCGCAGCCCTGCGGCGCCAAACAAAACGATTTTTTGAGGGGAGAGGGCGCCTTGCATGCACAGATTCAAAATCACCCGCGCACCGTTGGAATGCCCGATCAAAATGGGGTTTGCAAGACCGGCTTTTTGGATAAATTCCAGAACAAATGCGCAGTATTTCTCGATGGTGTAGGGAGCCTGCGGCAGATCCGTTTCACCACAGCCGGGAAA
The DNA here is from genome assembly GCA_946493765.1 of uncultured Clostridia bacterium. Lineage (GTDB taxonomy): Bacteria > Bacillota > Clostridia > Oscillospirales > Acutalibacteraceae > RUG11462. The sequence goes on from CAMMAZ010000002.1 coordinate 80,923, forward strand.
GTCCAGTGCGGTGCAGCGATAGCGGGAGGAGAGGTTGCGGATCATGCGGGAAAAAGCAACGGTGGAGGAGCCCCAGCCGTGCAGAAACAAAATGTCTTTGCCATTGCCGGTCGTTTCATAATAGACCTGCATGCCGTTGATCTCCAGTTGCATAGGTTTAACCCCTCCTTTTTCTGCTGTCTGCTTTTATTTTATGCGCCTTTCAGCGCTTTTTAGACATCGCTTTCAGGCGCTGTTCTTTGGACAAAATCGTTTTGCGCAGCCGGATGGATTCCGGCGTGACCTCTACCAATTCGTCGTCCTTGATAAATTCCAGTGATTTTTCAAGACTGAAGATGGAAGGCGGCGTGAGTTTGAGCGCTTCGTCGGAACCGGCGGCGCGCATGTTGGTGACCTGCTTTTTCTTGCAGACATTGCAGACAATATCCTCCGCCTTGGGTGATTCGCCGACGATCTGGCCTTCATAGACTTCAACGCCCGGACCGACAAACAGACGACCGCGGTCCTGTGTGTTGAACAGACCGTAGCTTGTGGTTTCGCCTGTTTCATAAGCGACGATCGAACCGCTGGAACGCTGGCCGATGTCCCCTTTATATTCCTCGTAATCCGAGAAGACGTGGTTCATAATACCGTTGCCGTTGGTGTCGCTTAAAAATTCCGAACGGTAGCTCATCAGCCCTCTGGCCGGAATCTTGAATTCCAAATGGGTAATGCCGGTTTCGCGGGTGCCCATATTTAAAAGCTCTGCTTTTCTCGAACCGAGCTTTTCCATGACCGCGCCGACATATTCTTCCGGCACCTCGATCATCAATAGCTCGATCGGTTCGAGCGTTTTGCCGTTTTCATCGGTTTTATAGATAACGCGCGGGCGGGAAACCTGAAATTCATAGCCTTCCCGGCGCATCGTTTCGATCAGAATGGACAGATGCAGCTCCCCGCGGCCGGAGACCTTAAAGGTGTCGGCGGAGTCGGTTTCCTCCACACGCATCGAAACATTGGTTTCCACCTCTTTGAACAGACGGTCGCGCAGGTTCCGGGAAGTGACGAATTTACCCTCCCGGCCGGCAAACGGGGAATTGTTGACCATGAAGTTCATCGAGATGGTCGGCTCGTCGATCTTGACAAACGGAAGCTTTTCGATACATTCGGGGTCGCAGGCGGTTTCGCCGATGTTGATCCCGTCGATCCCGGAAACGGCGATCAGTTCGCCGGCGGGCGCACAGTCGCTTTCCACACGCTTTAGACCCTCGAAGGTATAAAGCCGTGAAATTTTGACATTTTGTTCGGTGCCGTCGGCTTTGCACAGCACCATTTTGTCATTGACATGCACAATGCCGCGTTCTACCCGGCCGATGCCGATCCGGCCGACATAATCATCATAATCGATATTGGAAAAAAGAATCTGCGTTTTGCCCTGCGGATCGTTTTGCGGCGCAGGCACTTCGTTGACGATCATGTCCATCAACGGGCGCAGATCACCGCTGCGGGCGGTTGGGTCCGTGGAGGCATAGCCGTCCCGGCCGGAGGCATAGACCACCGGGAATTCCAACTGGTCGTCGTCCGCCCCGAGTTCGATAAACAAATCCAGCACTTCGTCGACCACTTCGTCCGGCCGTGCGCCGTCCCGGTCGATTTTGTTGAGCACGACGATCGGTTTTTTTCCGAGACCCAGCGCTTTTTTTAAGACAAAGCGGGTTTGCGGCATGCAGCCTTCAAAGGCGTCTACCAACAGCAAAACGCCGTCGACCATCAGCAAGATCCGTTCGACTTCACCGCCGAAATCTGCGTGACCGGGGGTGTCTACAATATTGATTTTATAATCCCCATACCGCACGCTGGTGTTTTTGGCTAAAATCGTGATGCCGCGTTCGCGTTCCAGATCATTGGAGTCCATCACGCGTTCGGCTACCTGCTCGTTTTCCCGGAATGTGCCGGACTGTTTTAACATTTCGTCCACCAAAGTGGTCTTTCCGTGGTCAACGTGGGCGATAATGGCAATGTTACGCAGGTTTTTGGTTTCGATCATTTGTTTTTTCATCCCTTTGATTTTTCTATCCGTTTACGCATAATTTTACATTTAACATTATATCAAAAAATGCGTCGATTACAAGTCAATCCGGCCTGTTTTTTTCAAATTTGGCAATGCGTCCTGCATTCAGATTCTTTTTTGTGTGGATTTTGGTTAAAATATGCAAGTAGAAAAATAAGGTGCAGGATATGCAAAACGCCAGAATATTATAGGATTTTTTGAATAAAAACAATTTTTTCTCGTTAATATTAGAAAATTTTAGAATATAAAATTATATAAATTGACAAAATATTTTCAATAAAGTCATTTATTGTTGACAAAAATGTGAATATCATTTACACTCAAAGTACCGAGCTCGGAAAATAAAGTAAAAAGGAGAGAAAGCATGAAAGCGAAAAGAAAAAAGTTATTTAGCGGGATCACGGCAATATTGATTTGTCTGGCGATGATCTGCACGGTATGGACAGGCTCTGTTGTTTCGTCGGCAGATGTGATTGGATCCAGCCAGGATGGCGCCAATGCGATTGTTTTTGCAAACTGGGATCCTTACAATACTGCGGTAGACTGGGCGAATCCCGACACGGTAGAGACAACTTATAACGCGGATGGCAGTTTAACGGCCAGTTTTACCGGCAATTCCGGACAGCCGCAGTGCATTCTGGGACTGACCTTCAATAATGAAATTGCAAGAGCAGCGCTGCAAAAAGCATTAGCGGGTTCTAAAAAGCTGACCTTTACCGTTACCTATCTTTCGGGGAAAAATGCAGCCGGCAGCGCGCTGCTGACAAACCAATTGAATGTTTTTTTAGGAAATTCGACAAAAACGGTGAGCTATAACAGTGCACAGTATGCAAACGTACATAGGGTCGTGCTGGATGTCAGCGAGCTGAATGCGCAGACCAGTTTTGCGGGAGAGGCTTTGCAGATACAGGCGCAAAACTATTCCGGACAGGGACTCAAGGACGTGAAAATAAAAATCTCGCCGATTTATGTTTTGCCCGATTCCGGTGCTGTGCATGATTTTTCAAAAACAGCGGTTGAATTTGTCAAGGGATTTACCGCAGGATGGAATCTGGGAAACACTTTTGAGAATTTAGATGCGTCCAAGGTCGGTAATATTACGCCGACGGAAGCGGAAACCATGAAATGGAATCCGGTTACGACAAAAGCCATGATCGACACGGTGAAAGCACAAGGGTTCAATGTTGTTCGTATTCCCTGCACATGGATGATGTTCGTGTCGGAGCAAAACGGCGTTTATACTATCGACAACGCCTACTTGAACCGAGTGCAGGAGGTCGTCGACTACTGTTATGATAACGATATGTATGTGATTTTGAACATGCATCATGACGACAACGAATGGCTGGACATCACAAAAACCGGCGATGCATGGAATGCTGTGAAGAATGAATACGCGCAGCTGTGGACGCAAATCGCCAACCGGTTCAAAACTTACGATGCGCGGTTGATTTTGGAGGGCGCCAATGAAATCATTGCACGGTCGCCGTCCGGCGATGACTGGTGGGGAAATGACAACAGCTATTTTACCCGGTTAAATGAACTGCATGCACTGTTTGTCAACACGGTCAGAGGGACCGGCGGCAACAATGCACAGCGTTATCTGATGATACCAACCTATGGCGCGCAGTTTTATTCTCACCAGATGTCCAAGCTGGTGATTCCGAACAACGACAGCCGCGTGATTGTGGATGTGCACTGGTATACCTCCGGGACGGATGTTGAAGTGCTGGAAAACACTTTTTCTTTGTTTGATTCGTATTTTATTGATAAAAATATCGCGATGGTCTTAGGCGAATGCGGCCTTTTAAACAGTGAATCCAATGAAAAGAAAGCCGAGTGGGGCGATGCGTTCATCGGGCTTGCCACACAGCATGGCATCAAATGCTTGTTATGGGATGACGGCGGCAATTATAAAATTTTGAATCGCAGCGCCTGCACATGGGCTTGTGATACCTATGTCAACGCGGTGGTCAGCAACGCATTTTGCGGCAACGCGTTTGCGGTGTCTGCTTTGCCTGCGCAACAATATACAGGCAGCGCGCTGACGCCGGCGGTGTCGGTTGCAGGATGCACGGAAAATGTTGATTATACCGTTACCTATGTCAACAATGTCAACATCGGGCGCGCGGTCGTTTATGTTTCGGGTATCGGCGATTATGCGGGATATGCCAACACCTTATATTTCTACATCACGCCGGACGGCGTTGCGCCGACAACGACAACGGCGCCGGTGGATCACAGCACTGTGTTGGAATGGAAATCCGGGTTGAATGCCAATTGGGGCGGTTCGCCGACTTACAGCGACGGCATGCTCAGCGTCAACTGGGGAACGGCCGCTTCGCAGCAGCATCAATATGCTTCCAAGTTTGTGGTGGCAACGGCAAACGATGCGCTCGCTTTTGCAAAACAAGGGTCGGGGATCATTGAATGTACGGTAACGCTTGTTTCCGCAGTGCACCCAACCTCCAACGAGGATGCGACGGTGCAGATCAAGTTTGCGCAGAACCCGCTGGGCGATGCGTCGACCGATTCCGGCAGCAACTGGATGAGCGTCGGTACTTCAAAGGTCTTCTACTGGGATGTGTCAAATCTGCCGGATAATGCGTTTGACAGCAATTCCATTATTCAGGTTTCGGTGATGAATTATGCCACAGGTGTGGGGGTCAAGAATGTTGCCATTACGGTCAGTCCGCTGAAGGTCAGGGAAAGCGGCGCGCTGCCGGATCCCACAAGTACCAGCAGCACAACGACTACGACAACCACCACTACAACGACAACTACGACTACAACGACAACTACGACTACCCCGCCGGTCGAACCGTCGGAGAATCTTCTGATCGCGGATTTTGAAGATGGGACAGCGGGGAATGTTGCCGCGGGACATTATGTGAACGCGCAGGTCGTTTCCAACGCCGGCGCCGGTGGGTCCAAGGCTTTAAAGCTTAGTTTTAAGTCTTTGGGATATGTGCCCAATGAAGATACCTTCACCGTTGCATTAAGCGCCGGGCAGGCAGCAAACACCACAGGTATGCGCATTTGGCTGAAAGGGACGGATGCAGATTTTATTCGGCGGCAGCTGAAAGTGTATACCAACCATGTCGATGCATCCAAGACGGAAGAATACAGAACCAATAATATTTCTGTTTCCGAATCGGGAGATTATGTGACGGTTTATTGGGGAGATCAGGCGGCATATAACTGGTATCATAACGGCGCGTCTGCCTGGAATTATTCATTCCCGACGGTCGAGCAGTGCCAATCCGGTCTTTTCAAAATCGGCATTAATTTTGCAGTTACGGCCAATACCGGTGCGCAGGAAATTTATATCGACAATATTGAGCTGCTGCAGGATGCATCCAATGCATAAATCAGCAAAAGACAGAGCGTGAAGAAAAATGCCGTGCGACAAAACCTGCCGCACGGCATTTTTGCATCTATTTTGCAAAAATCGATTGATATTGCAATGGGTTTATGGTATGATAACAAAAACAAAAGGAGCGAGGGCATGCGGTTTCAACTGAATAAGATCCTGCCGCGATTTGCAATTTTTCCACTGATTTTGACGGTTGTCATTAATATGATAGTGTATTCGGGATCGCGCATTCTGATGCGTGACGCACACCATTATGATATAACCTCTTCCATTGATGAAATGATTCCACTGGTGCCGGCGTGGACGGTGGTTTATCTTATCTGCTTTGCGTTTTGGGTGATCAATTATCTGCTTGCCTGCCGGGAGAGTCGGGAACAATGTTACCGCTTTTTGTCGGCGGAGGCGATCGCAAAACTCATCTGTGGATTGTGTTTCATTTTATTTCCAACCACCAATGTGCGGCCGGATACGGTCGATGGTGTGTTTGGTCCGCTGTTGGAGTTGGTTTATCTGCTTGATGCGCCGGACAACCTGTTTCCATCAATCCACTGTTTGGTTAGTTGGTTTTGCTTTAGAGGTTTAAAAGGGTGTAAGACGATTCCAAAATGGTATTACTGGTTTTCATTTGTTTTTGCGCTGTTAATTTTTGCTTCCACTTTATTTACCAAACAACATGTGATCGTGGATGTGATCGGCGGTGTGGTTGTCGCCGAAATCGGAATTTGGCTGTCCAGACATCTGCGGGCAGACAGGATTTATTGGAAGATCAATTTTCTGGATCGAAAAAAAGTTTGATCGGAGGGGTTTGATATGCTTTGCAAACACTGCAACACCGAAAATGAAGAGGGCAATACCGTTTGTAAATCCTGCGGGCAACCGTTGGAAACGGAAGATACCGAGGAACTGGAGGATATAGGCGTCAGTCGGGGTCGATTTATCAGCACAGTGATTTTGATCATCATCGGCGCACTGGTGCTCATCTGCGTTGTGGCATTGGTGTTCTGGTTGGTATTCCGCAATCCGGAAGAGAACACTGCAGTGGTCACAACCACCTCGACAGCGACGACCCAGAATGCACAAACGGATCAGGCCAACCAGATTTATTGTCCCCAGCTTATCGGAGAAAGTTACAATGAAATTGTCAATGATGTTGGAAATCTGAAAATTGTAGTGGCGGAATATGCTTATAATGAAGACTATGACGTCGGAGTGATTTATGCCCAATCGCCGCAGATGGGTGAAACAATTATGAGCGACGGCACGGTCAATGTGTATGTCAGTCTCGGATCAGCGTATAATACAACGACCGGCGTCGCGCAGGAAAATACCACCGGCGTGGCAGTGATGGCTGATTACAGGGGAATGACGCGCGAAGAGGCGGAACAAGATCTGATGGACAAAGGCGTGACGGTGCGTGTTTCCGAACTGGTGACGGATGAGGTGGCGCCGGGATGCATTGTGAGAAGCTATCCGGCTGCTGGAAAAGAAATAGGACCCGGCGATCTGGTTATTTTATATATGCGTCCGAGCGAGGAAAAGGTGACGGTGCCGGAACTGACAGGATTGCAGCTAGTCGATGCAATTGCCGCGATCAACAATGCAGGACTCAAAGTCGGTAATCCAGAGGTTATCCGCAAAAGCGGCTATTCGCCGGGTGTTGTTGTCGCACAGCGTATTGCTGCTGGAACGCAGGTGGATGTGGGCACAGAAATTATTTTGCAGATCAATGCTTATGATATGACCACAACAGCGCCGCCGCAAAACTCAACGCAACCAACTGAATAGATCAAAAAATGAAAATCTGTCTGTGGACAAGAAATTGTTCCAGACAGATTTTTTTGTTTTTGAAAGATTTTGATGAATGCCAGCAAGAAAATTGATAATTTTAGACAATAAATGCATATTTTAATTGTATTTGGGTATGCTATTGGCAGATTTTTGCGCTAAAATGATTAAAAATGAAAAAATATTTTGAAAAAATGAAAGAAAATGATTGACATTGATTGAAAATGATGGTATACTACAGACAACAGGAGGGGGGACGCATGTTATTAGAAGAACGTTTTTCAAGAATTCTGCACTTATTAAAACAAAAGGGAACGGTAAGCGTGACCGAATTGTCCTCCCTTTTGCATACAAGTGAATCAACGATTCGCCGTGATATTGCGGCACTCAGCCGGCAGGGAAAGCTCAAAAAGGTTTATGGCGGCGCAAAGGCCGTCGATAGCACAATCTTAACCAGTGAATTTGATGTGCAGACCAAGTCGGCCATGAACGTGGAGGAAAAAACAAAAATCGCACAGTATGCTGCGACAACCATCCAAAACGACGATTTTGTTTATATCGACGCGGGAACGACGACGCTGTTAATGCTCGATTATATCGATGCACCAAACGCCGTTTTTGTCACCAACGGTATCCCGCACGCGAAAAAATTGATCCAAAAAGGCTATCAGGCTTATGTGACCGGCGGACAGATCAAATTAGCGACTGAGGCGATCGTCGGCGCGGAAAGCGTGCAGAGTATTCAGAAATACAATTTCACAAAATGTTTTATGGGGACAAACGGTATCGATATCAAACGGGGGTTTACAACGCCGAATATCGACGAGGCGCTGATTAAAGGCGAAGCAGTCCGCCGCTCCTATATGGCTTATGTTTTGGCGGATCACACCAAATTCAGACAAGTGTCCTCCGTGACCTTTGCGTCGCTCTCCGATGCCTGCATTATTACCGATCAGCTGAATTTTAAAGAATTTGAGGAATATACTGTTATTAAAGCGGTCAATACTGATCATCAGTAAGAAAGGATGATGGAAACGATGGTTTATACAGTAACATTCAATCCGGCGATCGATTATGTGGTACGTTTGCAGGATTTTCAGCCCGGAATCACCAACCGTTCGGATTCGGAAGAAGTTTATTTCGGCGGAAAAGGGATCAATGTATCGACAATACTGCATGAACTGGGCATTGAAACGACTGCGCTCGGATTTATCGCCGGCTTTACCGGCGATGCCATCGAAAGCGGGCTCAAACAAAGCGGTATGCAAACGGATTTTATCCGTTTATCGAATGGACTGACGCGTATCAATGTGAAAATCAAGACAAAAAGAGAAACCGAGATCAATGCGCAGGGCCCGAAAATCAGTGCGGGGGATATCGATAAGCTGTTCCAAAAGCTGGAGCGTTTGCAAAGCGGCGATACCCTTGTGCTGGCAGGCAGTGTTCCGAATTCCCTGCCCGGCGATATTTATGAAACCATTTTGCAGCGGCTGCAGGGAAAAGGAATCCGTTTTGTGGTGGATGCGACAAAGGATTTGCTGGTCAATGTTTTGAAATACAAACCGTTTTTGATCAAACCGAATATCCATGAATTGTCGGAAATTTTCGGACAGCCGCTGACGACGCAGCAGGAAATTGAAAAAGCGGCGAAAGATTTACAGGAAAAAGGCGCGGTGAACGTGTTGGTATCGCTCGGAAAAGACGGTGCGCTGTTGGTGGATGAATTTTCAAATGTGCACCAAATGGAGGCACTGGGCGGTAAGCCGGTCAACACCGTCGGTGCGGGGGATTCCATGGTTGCCGGGTTTATTGCGGGAGCTGAAAAAGGCTATGATTATGCGTTGAAGCTCGGCAGCGCCGCGGGCGGCGCCACGGCCTGTTCACCGGGACTGGCAAAGAAAGATCAAATTTTGGCATTATTAAATTAAAATATAAAAAAGATGCGAGGGCTTTTAAGACGGGGATCCAAACGGCAGGCAGACGAAAGCGCGCGGAGCGTTTGCCGCATGATAAGAAGGTCCTGCATCCGAAAGAAAGGAATGGGAGATAATGCGAATTGTGGATTTACTCAAAAAGGAGGCAATTGTCTTATCTGCAAAGGTAGAGGATAAGCAATCGGCGATCGACATGCTGATCGGTCTGCATGAAAAAGCCGGGAACATCAAAGACGCGGCGGTTTATCGCGCGGCGATCCTGGAACGGGAGAAAAGCGGTTCCACGGCGGTCGGCGACGGCATTGCAATTCCTCATGCGAAAAGCGAAGCGGTGGAAAAACCGGGACTTGCTGCAATCACAGTGCCAGACGGCGTGGATTACAACGCGGTGGACGGCAATCCCTCCAACATTTTGTTTATGATCGCAGCGCCCAACGACGGGGACGTGCATCTGGAGGTTTTATCCCGTTTAATGACGCTGTTGATGGACGAAGAGCTGCGCAAGATGCTGCTGGCGGCTAAAACACCGGAAGAATTTTTGCAGGCGATCGACCAAAAAGAATCGGAACGGTTTGACAGTGAAAAACCGGCTGTCAAACAGCCGGAGGGTTATCGGGTTTTAGCGGTCACCTCCTGTCCGACCGGTATTGCACATACTTATATGGCAGCCGAGGCGCTGGAAAAAGCAGGGCAAAAGCTCGGGATCCCGCTGAAAGCGGAAACAAACGGTTCCGGCGGTGCGAAAAACGTGCTGACGAAAGCGGAGATCGCAGCGGCGGACGGTATTATCATTGCGGCGGACAGCGGTGTGGAAATGGCGCGGTTTGACGGCAAAAAAGTTCTGAAAGTCCGCGTGGCCGACGGCATTCACAAGCCGGAGGAACTGATTGAAAAAATCCAAAGCGGCAATGTGCCGGTCTATCACCATGAAGGCGGCGCTGAGGTTTCAGATGATAATGAGGGAAAAGAAAGTTTTGGTCGCCAGATCTACAGGCATTTGATGAACGGTGTGTCGCATATGCTGCCGTTTGTGATCGGCGGCGGTATCATGATCGCGTTGGCGTTTTTGATCGATACCATTGCCGGTGCGCCGACTGACAGTACGTTTGGTACCTATACCCCAGCGGCAAACTTTTTCAAGTCAATTGGTAACGTGGCATTCGGCTTTATGCTGCCGGTGCTGGCGGGCTTTATTGCGATGAGCATTGCGGACCGGCCGGGTCTGGCCGTCGGCTTTGTCGGCGGTTCGATCGCAACACTTGGGTGCACTTTTGCTGCACCTGCCGGTGATTCAACAGCAATATCCGGATTTATCGGCGCTTTGATCGCAGGTTTTGTCGGCGGTTATATCGTTGTGCTGCTGCGCAAGCTTTCTTCCTATCTGCCAAAGAGCATGGAAGGCATCAAGCCGGTGCTGATTTATCCGCTGTTCGGCATCATTCTGATGGGCGCATTTATGTGCGCGATCAATCCGGCGGTCGGCTGGCTGAATACCGCGATTTCCAATGGATTGAATTCCATGGGTTCGACCAGCAAGGTATTGCTCGGTGCAGTGCTCGGCGGCATGATGGCGATCGACATGGGCGGTCCGTTCAACAAAGCGGCCTATGTGTTCGGGTCAGTGGGGCTTTCCGCAGCCACAACCGGCAGTTATGAGGTCATGGCGGCGGTCATGATCGGCGGCATGGTGCCTCCCATTGCTATTGCACTGGCAACCACTTTCTTTAAACGCAAATTCACCGCCGATGAAAGAAAATCCGGTGTTGTCAATTATATCATGGGACTTTGCTTTATCACAGAAGGTGCGATTCCCTTTGCGGCGGCCGATCCGCTGCGTGTGCTGCCTTCCTGCATTGTCGGTTCGGCGGTCGCAGGCGGTTTGTCCATGGCGTTCGGCTGCACGTTGCAGGCGCCGCACGGCGGTGTGTTTGTCTTCCCGGTGGTGGGCAATGTGTTGTGGTATATCGTGGCGCTGGTCGTCGGTTCACTGGTCGGCATGTTATTGCTCGGTCTTTTGAAAAAAACAGTTAAGGAATAACGGGAGGAAGAAAGAATATGGTTTCAAAGCAGGTCACAGTTGTCAACGCACAGGGATTTCACATGCGCCCGGCAGGCGTGTTCGCAGGAGAAATGGGCAAGTTCCCGTGTGATATCAATATCATTTTCAACGGGAAATCGGTGAATGCCAAAAGCCTGATGAATATCATTGCCGCCTGCATCAAGTGCGGATCGGAAATCGAGATCGTCTGCGACGGCGAACAGGAAGAAGAAGCGCTTGCCAAAGCTGTTGAAATGGTTGAATCGGGGCTTGGCGAATAATAAATGAAGGACAAATAGATCGGGGTGAGTCATATGTTAAAAGGGATCGGCGCATCGCGCGGCGCAGCTGTTGGAACAGCACTGGTGATCAAAGAACGACCGGCGGATGTGCAGGAAAAAAGGACGGATCCGATCGATCCGAAGACTGAACTTGCCGGTTTTGAAAACGCGGTGCAGACATTTTGCGCCAAAACCGAGAAAATGGCGCAAAAGCTGGATGAAACCGGCGCCAGCGGGGAAATTCTGCGCGGACATATTTTGATGCTCAAAGATCCGTTTATGCTTTCCCAGATCACGGAACAGATCCAAAACAAAATCAGTGCGGTCGATGCGGTGACAGCCACCTGCAATATGTTTGCGGAAATTTTTGCGGCGGCGGATGACGAACTGACCCGCCAGCGCGCCGCCGATGTGCAGGATATCAAAACGCGGTTGATCCATATTCTAAACGGTGAAGAAGAAACGGATTTATCCGACCTGCCGGAAAATACGGTGTTGGTGGTCGGGGAACTGACCCCCTCGATGACCGCCGGAATGGACAGCGCGCATGTTTGCGCGATCGTGACCGAAAAAGGCGGAAAGACCTCCCACTGCGCGATTTTGGCGCGTGCGATGCGGATCCCCGCGGTGCTCAGCGCCGCGGGCGTCACAGAATCGATTCAAACCGGCGATTTGGTTGCGGTCAACGGCGGCACGGGTGAGGTGCAGATTGCGCCCGATGCGCAAACGGTGGCGGCATTTGAAAAGTTAAAAGCAGAATTCGCCGAAAAAGAAGCGGTTTTGCAGCAATTCAAAGGAAAGCCCACTGTGACCGCCGACGGAAAGGTCAAAGAACTTTTTGCCAATATCGGCAGCGACCGTGATGTGCAGGAAGCGATGGAAAACGATGCGGAAGGCATCGGATTGTTCCGAACGGAATTTCTGTTCATGGACAGAAACGCGCTGCCAACAGAAGAGGAACAGTTTTCCGCATACCGCGCAGCCGTGACGGGGCTCAAAGGCAAACCGTTGATTATCCGCACGCTGGATATCGGCGGAGACAAGGAGATCCCTTATTTAGGACTCAAAAAAGAGGAAAATCCGTTTTTGGGATTCCGGGCGGTTCGGTATTGCCTGCAAAATACCGATGTTTTCAAAACACAGCTGCGGGCAATCCTGCGTGCGTCTGCGTTCGGCGATATCCGCATCATGCTTCCGCTGGTGACCTGTGTGGAAGAAGTGGAAAACGCCAAAGCGCTGCTGCATGCGGTGCAGGAGGAGCTGATCGCAGAGAAGATCGAATTTAACAAAGAAATTCCGATCGGTGTGATGATCGAAACGCCGGCGGCCTGTCTGATCGCCGATCTGCTTAGCCGGCAGGTGGACTTTTTCAGCATCGGCACCAATGATTTAACGCAGTATATCATGGCGGCGGACAGAGGAAACGCGGATGTTGAATATTTATATTCCGTTTATCAGCCGGCTGTTCTGCGGGGCATTCAACACATTATTGCCTGCGCGAAGGAAGCGGGTATTCCGGCCGGTATGTGCGGGGAAGCGGCTGCTGATCCATATTTGATCCCGCTGCTGGTCGCGTTCGGTCTGGATGAGTTCAGCGTCAGCTCCAATGCGGTTTTGGAGGTGCGGGAACAGATTTCCAGATGGACGGTGGATGCGGCGCATGAAATCGCCGACAAGGCCTTGGCGCTGCAAACCGAACAGCAAGTGCGGGAGTATTTAAAAACCGTTGTTTAAAAACACTGCCGCCCGTGAAAAACGGGCGGCAATTTTTCGCATTTTGATTGACAAATGATTGACAAATCACATGGTTAGTGGTATCGTTAACATACGGAATTTTAAAATGAAAGTGAGAATAGAATGTTAACATTAGAGCATATATCCTGGAGTGCGCCGGGCGGCGATGCAATTATTAAAGACGTCAGCGCAAAGATTGACGACGGGAAACTGGTCGTTGTGACCGGTCCGAACGGCGGCGGCAAAACGACGCTTGCCAAAATCATTGCAGGAATCGAAACGCCGGATACCGGAAAAATCTATTTTGACGGAAAAGACATTACCGATCTGGATGTGACACAGCGTGCAAAACTGGGTATCAGTTTTGCGTTTCAGCAGCCGGTTCGTTTCAAAGGCATTACGGTGCGGGACCTTTTGGAGCTGGCGGCGGGAAAAGCTTTTTCCGAGGAGGAGCTTTGTGATATTCTCGGCAAGGTTGGTCTTTGCACTTATGATTATATGGACAGGGAAATCAACGCGGCGCTGTCCGGCGGTGAGATCAAACGCATTGAGATCGCGTCTGTTTTGGCGCGAAATACGAAGTTATCTATTTTTGATGAGCCGGAGGCGGGCATCGATTTATGGAGTTTTAATGAACTGATCGGCGTGTTTGAGGATATGCGCAGCAAACGGCACGGCACGCAGATGATTATTTCCCATCAGGAACGGATTTTGCAGATCGCAGATGAAATTCTGGTGATTGCGGATGGCAAGGTGCGTACGCAGGGCGACGCCAAGACGGTTTTACCGACGCTGTTACAAGGAGAAAAGGTGACAGATTGTCCGGTTGGGAGGGCAAACAGAGCATGAAAAGCATTACCGAAAAATTGCTAGAAATGATTGCGGATTATACCGGCGCTTTTAAAGGCGCTTATAATATACGGGAGGATGCCGCCTGTGCGGGACGGCAGTCTTCCGAACACATTCACATCACCTCTAAGGAGGATATGCCGGGACTGGATATCCATGTCGATCCCGGTACCAAGGGAGAGACGGTGTTTATTCCCGCCTGTGTGACGCATGGGGATGTCGACGATCTGGTTTACAATGATTTTTTCATTGGAAAGGACGCGGATATCACAGTGGTCGCCGGGTGCGGCGTGAATACCGACGATGAGGGAGAAGCACGGCACAACGGTATTCACCGGTTTTTCCTGGAGGAAAACGCACAGGTGCTTTATAAAGAAAAGCATATCGGCACCGGAAAGGGAAATGGTGTGAAAACCATCAATCCGGTCACAGACGCGACCCTTAAAAGCGGCGCGGTGCTGACGATGGATACCACCCAGATCAGCGGCGTGGATAAAACGCTGCGCAAAACCAATGCAGTGCTGGCGGATCATGCGAAGCTCGTGATCCGGGAACGGTTGTTAACCGACGGCGACGAGGAAGCAAAAACCGAATTTGAGGTGGTGCTGGACGGAGAGGATTCCGGCGCGGACATTGTGTCGCGGTCGGTGGCAAAGGGCAATTCCGTGCAGGATTATGTTTCCTGCATTGTCGGTAAAAACAGATGCACCGGACATTCGGAATGCGATGCAATTTTGGCCGAAAACGGAAAAGTGAATGCGGCGCCTAAATTGTCGGCATTTCATACCGACGCGCAGCTGATTCATGAGGCGGCGATCGGAAAGATCGCCGGCGAACAGATCATGAAACTGAAAACGCTGGGGCTGACGGAAGAAGAAGCGGAAAAGAAAATTATCGAAGGATTCTTAAAATAAGCGAGCAGCTTTAAAATAAAAACGCTTTGCAGAGAAAACTGCAAAGCGTTTTTGCGTTACATAAAGATCAAAATTGCACGTCCGGCACCGTTTTGTCCGCTTCTTCGACTTTGAAAAAGTCCTGCCTTTGAAAATGGAAAAGGCGGGCGACAATGTTGGACGGGAAAAGCTCGATTCGCCTGTTATAACGCAGGACGGTGTCGTTATAAAACTGGCGAAAATCCGCAATTTTTTCTTCTAAGTTATGGATCTGCCTTTGCAGTTCCATGAAGTTGTTGTTCGCTTTCAGGTCCGGATAGGCTTCCGCAACCGCCATCAAGCGGTTCAAAAGCTGGGAAAGCGCGTCGGACGCCTGGATCGCTTCCTTTTGATTTCCGGCGTTTAAATACTGGCTTCTGGCCTGCGTTACATTTTCCAAAAGATCCTTTTCGTGCTCCGCATAGCCCTTGACGGTGTTGACAAGATTGGGAATGACATCGGCGCGCTGTTTTAAGACAACGTCGATCTGGCTCCACTGGTCTTCTACCTTCAGTTTTTCGCTTACCAGTTTGTTATAGGACACGATCAGCCAAATGACAAGAATCAACACGATCACGCCGACAACGATGAGTGGAATCATAAAAAAATCTCTCCTTTTTTATTTTAAATTTAATCAAAACTGCTGCCACCCGCGCCGCCGCCAAAGCTGCCGCCGCCGGTGAATCCGCCGCCGGCGCCGCTGATGTTGGCAGCAGGTGTTATTGTGGATGCGTTGCGGGAAAAACCGCTCAATTCATGGAACAGGATCGAACTATAGACAATGGCGGTGAAGTTATCGTCCGTCCATTCGTCCGGGGGTGTGGGATAAAGGACTTTCAGCTGTTTGATCACTTTATCGCTTTTGCCGATCGCGCAGGCGTAGGATAGATAGGAACGCCAGACCTTGAAATCCGGCAGTTCCTTTTCATCAAAGGTGGTGAAATCATCCAGAAAGCGGCCGAATGCCTGCCAGAGCGCCCACTGTTTTTCTCCCGTTTCTTCTAAACAGGAAAACTGGTTGTTAAAGGCATTCCAGCAAACGCCGATCGCCAAACAGCCGAGGAGCGCTGTGCCGATTCCCAAAACGAATTCACCGGCATATATGCCGACACCGCCAAGACAGAGCACTAACGGGATGAAAAGCAGCCACAACCATCGGAAAGACAGCCATTTTTTTGTGACCAGTCTTGAGGGATAGCCGGTGGCGAACGCTTCATTGACTGCTGTTTCAAATGCTTTATATTTTTGCTGTCCCCATTTGGGATTTTGCTGCATATAGGCGTTTAACTGTTTGACTGTGATCGACGGCGCATCGCCTTTGGCGGTTAAAATCATTTCCAGGATGATCTGTTCATGCGGATAAATTTCACCGTCGTAGGGCAAAACGGAAAGAAAAACTTGTTTACCCTGCTGTTCGACCGCCAGCATTTTTTTCATGGTCATGTCAAGCACTGTCGCGGTGAAAGCGGTGTTCTTTTTCAGGGAGTTCTTTTTATAAAACGTGTAGAGTTTCGTGATGAGAGCCGGTGGATCGTTGCTTGGCAGCGTGCGGTAATATTGCGGTGGGTCGGGGATGGAAACACGATTTTGTTTTAACAGCCTTGACCGGACAATGAACGCGTTGACCGGCATGAGGATCAGCACGCCGACCGCCAGCAGCAGGATGAATAAGGCGAGCAGTGCAATTAAAACGGAATGGACTGTTTGCTGTGTCTGCGCGGCGCCTTCTTCCTTTAAAATCGTGTCCAGTTGATTGCCGCTTTGTCTGTTCACACAATCGGCAAACAGCGATACCGGCATGGCCATGCGAATGGATACGCCGCGGTCCGACGGAACGTCGGTGACCTGCAGGTCATAGCGGGTGTCGGAGGTTTTCAAAAATGTGCCGTTTTCCGGGCCGTGCGCCCAGATTCTCACATCCTCCATCGACGCGCCCGCCGGAATGGAGACGGCGGCCGTCAATTCACGGATGGGAACCGCCTCGTTGTTTGAAGATAGATCCCATTTGAATTGTGCGATGTCGTCATAGACCGTGACAGCGTTTTGCAGCACATAGTCGATCCGGATCGAACGGCTGACATTTTGGCTGTTTTGATAAACGTCAATACAAAAACGATCGTTTGACCAATAAGCGGCAAAACAACCCAAAGGACGGGATTCATCCGGTCCGTCCAGTTTTTGCAGCGTTTGTCCATCCAATGAGACCGACAGGTCGGTGATTACATAGGGGTGCGGCAACAAGTATTCCCGGCTGTAGCGGGTGATGGGATCGCCGCTGTAGTAATAATCCCATTGCTCGGTGATATGCGCTGAACCGTCCTGCTGCAGGGTGATCTGCATGGCGGTGCCCTCGCTGGTCAGATTTTTTTCCGCGCTGGCCGGTATTGCTGTCAACAACAGGGACAGTAGCAAAAACAAGGGCAGGATGGTTTTCAAGCGTTTGCGCAATTAAAATTCCCCCTTCCTAGTTTTCTTTTATTCATTATATCGGATTTTTCCGTTTATCACAACACTTTTTTGACGGACTGATTGAAAAAGTGTTGATTGGAATGATGAGAATGAGGAGATAAAGTGGGTGGAAATTTAAAATTATTTAGCTGGTGAAAAGTAAAAATCGAGAAATTAACAACTTTCTACAAAATTATTGTTTGCATGTAAAACCACTTGTAAATTTTAGAAAATTATAATAAAATAAAAAACAGAATGGTAACGGATACAAATAATACAAGAATATGTTGTATATATCAAAAATTTATAGGGGTTGGCGGCGTGAAAATTTTTTTAATTGTATTTTCACAGGAGATCATGTTTTAAAAATTCCGGATTGGCCGCATAAGCTGATTCATTTTTTAGATAAAACAGACACTAAAGATTGTGAGGAGGAAACAACATGAAAAAATTGTTCTCTTTGTTTTTGTCGGTTATGTTTATCATGACGCTGGCGCCTTTTGCGACGATACCCGCAAGCGCAGAAAGCGAATATATCAGCGGGGACTACGATTATACGGTTGCCAACGGCAAAGCGACGATCACAGATTATCACGGAGCAGGCGGAAATGTAACAATTCCTTCTGTATTGGATGCGTATCCGGTGACAACTATAGATGATAGCGCGTTTTCCGCCTGTACCAATCTTACCGGTGTTACGATACCGGACAGTGTGACATGGATAGGAAATTATGCGTTTAGTCGCTGCAGCAACCTCACCTATGCCTTTATTCCGGGTAGCGTGTCTTATATAAGATACTACATATTTTTAAATTGCAGCAGCCTTACCGACGTTATAATGGAGGATGGTATCACCAGCATAGAGTCTGGTATGTTTTCCGGTTGCAGCAGCCTTAAAAATATTACACTCCCAGATACGGTCGAACAGATAAAAAGCGCTGCGTTTGGAAATTGCAGCAGCCTTACAAGCATTATTCTGCCGAATGGTGTGACAAAAATTGGGGATTGTGCGTTTGAAGGCTGCAGCGGATTAACAAGTATTGTGATACCGGACAGTGTAACCAGTATTGGTGTTTCTGCGTTTAAAGATTGCAAAAAGCTTGAAAAAGTTTATATTACAGATTTGACAGCTTGGTGCAATATTAATTTTTTGCATGATGATTACTATCCGTATGGTATATACTGCAATCCGCTATATTACGGAGACTTGTATTTAAATAATCAGTTGATAAAAGAACTGGTGATTCCGGATTGTATTACGACCATCAAACCTTTTGCGTTTTATAAATATAACCGGCTAACCAGCGTTACGATTCCGAGCAGTGTGACCAGCATTGAACGATCTGCATTCGAAGGTTGCAGCGGGCTGACAAGCGTTACGATACCAGACAGTGTGTTCAAGATTGGACAATCCGCATTTCCGACTGATATTGTCATTAGAACTTCTGAAAATTCTTCCGCGCATCGATACGCTGTTGAAAATGATATAAAAATATATTTGACATTTGTAAATTGCCCCGACCCGCCGAAGATTCAAGATATCCTTCCAACCTGCATCACCCTGCAAGCTGTGGAAGGTTATGAATATAAATGCGGGGATGGAATTTGGCAGGAAAGTAATGTTTTTAACGGACTGGTTAACAATACAGAATATATTTTTTATCAAAGAGTAGCCGCTTCAGATAAGAACGTTGTAAGTGAAAGCAGTAAGGGAACAACGGTAACAACTTCAAAAAAAGCACAGTCCACGCCTTCTGCCCCGACCATTGAAAGAACGGATTATACCTCTATTACCTTGACACCTTATTCCGGTTATGAATATCGGTGTAATAACGGGGCATGGCAAACAAGCAATATTTTTTCCGGATTAACAGCAGGTACAACCTACACCTTTTATCAGCGTGTAGCGGAGACAGATACTCACATGGCCAGCCAGCCTAGCGCTGGGAAAACTGTTACGACAAAAGAAAAAGCCGAAAACACAACGACGGTTCCCGCACCCGTCGTTTCCGGCAGTACCGCAGACTCTATCACGCTGAAAACACATGAAAATTGCGAATACAGCAAGGATGGTATAGTCTGGCAGAAAAACAACACTTTTACCGGAATTGTGCCCGGCAGACAATATATCTTTTATCAACGCATCGTCGAAACGGAAACCGTGAAGGCCGGACCTGCCAGCGCTGGTAGGAAAGTTAAAATTTTTCCGGCCGGCGATATAGACGGGGATAAAGAAATTACCGACTGGGACGGCGTGCTGCTTACGCGTTATCTCGCCGGATGGAATGTGGGGACGAGCGATCAATCTGTTTTTGATATTGACGGCGATGGGAAAATCACCAGCAAGGACAGCATGCGATTTGACTGTTATCTGGCCGGGTGGAACGTAACAATTGCCGGTACCGGTGAAACGGTTATCACATATACCATAACATATGAAAATCTCAAGGGGGCTGCTAATCCAAATCCCCTTACTTATGATTCAAACCGCGGAACAACCCTTTCATCGCCTTCCTTAAAGCATTATCGATTTGCCGGTTGGTACAACGGAGATCAAAAAACAACAAAAATTACCGGTGCGGAGGAAGCGGATCTTGTTTTGACCGCCAAATGGTCACCAATCGTGTATACAGTAACCTACAAAAACGCCGACGGATATAATGGGACAATCAACAGTACTTATACCATCGAAGACACCCTTCCGATAAGCGTGGCGGATACTGCGTCCAAGTATTTTGCAGGTTGGTTCGATGAAAGTGGCAATCAGATTTTCCGGTTAGACCCGGACAAGGGAAATATGACATTGACCGCACGATGGGAGGATATTGAGCCGCTTTATATTACAACCAGCGGGGATGCGGTGAATTCGCTGGTCGTTCGTTCGACGTATACTGGTCACGGCTTCTATCGTATCGAAGTTTCTTTCCGCGTGTTAAATGTGACCGGCGAACCGTTTGTCGGGTTTGAAATTTTAGTGAACGGACAAACCCGTGCGGCAGATGGTATTGCGAGCGAATACGGAAAAATCCATGAGATAACGCGTACCATACAAAATGTTCCCGCCGGGAACTGCCATGTGCATGTTATCATCCAGTGAAATCGGGAGGTATGAAATCGTGAAAAAAGGCCTTGTGTGCATTGTATGTACATTTCTATTGTTTAGTTCTTGTATGATATCGGTTTCCGCCAGCGGAAGCGGCCAATTATCCGTTTACGGAAGGACGGGAAGGCCGGGCGATACCGTTTCAATCGCAGTAAACCTGAACCGTAATCCCGGATTGATTACCATGAAGTTTTCCGTTTCCTATGACAGTGATCTGGAATTGCTCAATGTTTCTGACAGCGGACGGTTAAAAGGCTGGACAACACCGAGCCCTGAGATCAAATCTCCCTATATTATACGTTGGGCGGATTCCCTCTCCAAAACCAATAACGTATCAACCGGAAGAATTGTTACGCTGAATTTCAAAATTAAAAACGACGCTTTGACAGGAAATAAAACTGTCACGATCCATTTTGAAGAATCCAGAGATGCCAACGGCGGAAAAAATGAGTTTAGCGATGTTTCAGCAACGGTAACGGTTACAGATAAAAGTTATCTTTTTGGTGATTTGAACAATGATGGAAAATATACCGCGGCAGACTCGATGTTTATCCGTTTGATCGTGGCGGAGATGGATAAACCGGAACAAAATATCAATTACACGGCGGCGGACGTGAACGGCGATGGGAAATGTACTGCGGCGGACGTGATGTATATTCGCAGGTTGGTCGCGGAGCTTATCTCACCGGAAGAGCTGCCTGTGAATATGCAGTGAGAGAAAAAGACCGGTGACTCTAGGGCGTAAACCAACCCCCTGTCAATCATTTTAATTGACAGGGGGTTTATTATGCCTTAGCGTGCAATATTTTTTGCGAAGGAAAAGCGGTAGCGCTGTGGAAAGCAGAAAGTTTTACGTTTTACCACCTCATCAGTCGGCTTCGGTGACAGCTTTCATAATAGCTGTATGCGTGTTGTGGGATGAACGCAATCTTATGTCTTTCATAATACAAGAAAATGAAATAAGCGAAAAGATGCTGAGAGGTTATTCATATATCCCCTAATGGAATAAAAATTAAAAAATAAAATGAAAAAGATGCGGCAAGCTTTTTAGCTTGCCGCATCTTTTTATATAGCGGTTTTATTATGCCGTCCTATTCTGGAAGGAAAAGGATCCGGTTTGCAAAAAACAAGACAGCGGGTTATTTTGTGGAAAAAATTCACTTTATCCTGCAAAAAAATCTGCGTCTTTTTCATTGTAAATCACAGGCTGCTCATTATAAAAATGATTCTTTAAAATGTGGTTCAATTCATGGTTTTTGACCTGCTCCTGCCGCGCGGGACACAGATTTTGATTGATATAGATATCAAACGTGCCGTCGTCGTTTGGCACAGTGACCCCTTCAACTGAGATCGGCAGATCGATAAACCGAATGAAAATGTCCCACAGGATGCTCATGGTTTGTCCTTCCTCAATGCTTCAATGATTTTTACGGCCTGTTCCACTTCTTCCTTTGTCGCCGTTTTGGAAACCTTGAACAGCATCCGCATTTCACTTCTGTTTTTTAAGGTTTCCAACAGCTCCGTCAATTCCGGATCGTTGTTGATCAGCGGCCGCCGCTGATCCGTTTTTCCAAGCAGATAGTCCACCGATACGTCAAAATAATTCGCCAGCTTTGCCGCAACTTCGGCGCTGACGGATTTTTTTTTGCCGGATTTTAAATCCGTCATCAGACTTTTACTATAAGCGATGTCCGCGCACATTTTGGCGCCGGTGATCCCTTTTTCCTGACACAGGGCGGATAATCTTTCGTATAACTTAGACAAATATTACACCTCGCTTTTGTTGAAATCTACAAAAGTACGTGAACGCGTAATATTTATCTTGACAAATACGTGAACAAGTAATAACATAAAATCAAGATTACACGAACGCGTACTATAAACAATAGTCATACATATTATATTACCCATTCGTGTTGATGTCAAGGAAAGTTTGGGGGGTGACGTTCAACTGCTTGTTTATTGTATAAAAACCATTGTCCAATAATACGGACAGTTAAAAATGGTTCGTTGAAAGAAACAAATTTGTTTACAAGGAAAGGAAGAAAAGGTATGCAGAAAAATGAAAAGCTGCGCATTGCGATTGCGGCGGTCATCGACGACAGGTTATTTTCCAATTCCGAAAAAATCGAGGTTTTGCAGATGCTGTTTTCCGCTTTATCGGTTTGCGAAATGATGGACGATGAATGTGATGTGGTGTGAAAAAAACGCAAGCCGGGAATGCTGCGGCTGTATGGAATGCCAAAATGACAGGGTGGTTCCGTTTTGCTGTGTATGCGGCAGGTATATCCACTGTTTTGAACCGGTGTTTTTTAAAGCCGGGCAAGTTGTGGTGTGTGCGGAATGCTTTGCAAAGAACGAATGAAAAGAGAGGATCGGTATGGGGCTGAAAAGAAAAAAACGATGTGGGTTTTGCGGAATTTATTTTTTTACCAAAAAGAAGAATCAGAAGTTTTGCAACCGGATTTGTGAACGCAAATTTTATCACAAATCCTGCAAACGAAAACGAAACTGCAAGCTGCCGATGTTTTCCATCCGGCAGGTTTGCGCCTATGAAGCGGCGGTACATGAAAAGTGCGGCGTTTGGATCGGATATACAAAGGCGGCGGACGCTTTGCAGGACGGAATTCGATTTGATGCATACAAGGAGGATGCAAGATGACGGTGAAGGATCTATCGAGGTTTCAATATCTGGAGGGGGAGATCGATACGCTGGAAGAGCATTTAGCAGAACTCGATTTTCTGCTCGAACAGCTGACCCAAGATGCGATTCGGGATGCTGCGTATAAGGGGGAGCTGGATCACTGCATTGCGGATATTATTTATACAAAAGAGCTGATTCGGGCAAAAATCTGTGAACGGGAAAAAGAACGCCGGTGGATCAGTGAATTCATTTTTTCCATCAACGACAGCCTTTTGCGCACCATCTTTATTTACCGGTATATCGACGGGCTCAAATGGTTTGAGATCGCCGACAAAATCGGCGGCGGCAACACCGATGAAAGTGTGAAGCTTTTGCATTGGCGGTTTTTGAAAAAGTATAATGCGGGGCTGATGGCACATATGCATCCCGGCGGCCAGTGGGAAAGAGAATGCTGTGAAAGGCTGTAACGTTTGTAACGCCCTCTTTCGTTAGAATATAGATACGAAAAAGCTTTGTGCCGCAATTTTTCGGCGGTATGCAAAAGCGGAAAGGGTGGAACGGATATGGAAGAAAAAAGACCGGATTATGGGAAAAGTATTCAGGAGAATCTGGAGGCTTTGCTGCATATGCCGGTCACAAATGAGGATGACATTGCGGAACTGTCCAACTACGGCATCGATTCCAATTCCATCAACAACGGCATGCTGGTGGTTTTAAGCCTTTACAAGTCGGCTAAAAAGGGGGATATTTCTGCTGCAAAGGAGCTGTTGAAATTGGTCGGCACTACTGGGGATGAAAGCGCCGGGGATGCACCGGTTTATATTATCAACGATCTGGGGGAAAAGGATGATTAAATTATCGGATGCGGTCGGCGGCGGTTATGATGTGTTCTGGAATTCTAAAAAGCGGTACCGAGTGCTCAAAGGCGGGAAGGGCTCTAAAAAATCTGCAACGACGGCGCTCAATCTTATTTTCCGCATGATGCAATACCCGCAGGCGAATGCGCTGGTGGTGCGCAATGTGATGGAAACCCACCGCAGCAGCACCTATGCGCAGCTGTTATGGGCAACACGAAAACTCGGTGTGCCGCATTTGTGGAAAGGGACGGTCAGTCCGATGGAGATCACCTACCTGCCGACCGGACAGAAAATTCTTTTTCGCGGGTTTGACGATGTGCTAAAGCTCGCGTCCACAACGGTGACAAAGGGTTATTTATGCTGGGTCTGGATCGAAGAGGCCTACGAGATCTTAAGCGAGGACGATTTTGACAAGCTGGATTTATCGGTGCCGCGCGGTGCGGTGCCAAAGCCGCTTTTTAAGCAGACGACGCTGACGTTCAACCCCTGGAGTGAAACACACTGGTTAAAGTCCCGCTTTTTCGATCAACCGCCGGATAATGCCGATGTGTTTACCACTACCTATTTATGCAACGAATTTTTAGACAAGGCCGACATTGATATTTTTGAGAAGATGCGCAAACGCGATCCGCGCAAATATGCGGTGGCGGGACTTGGCGAATGGGGCGTTGCCGAAGGGCTGGTGTTTGAAAACTGGGAAGTGAAGGCTTTTGACGTGCAGGCGTTGGGGAATGGATTCCGGCATATTTTCGGGTTGGATTACGGTTATACCAACGACCCGTGCGCGTTTATTGCCGCGGCTGCCGATCCGGTGACGAAGGAACTGTTTATCTATGACGAGCATTATCAGACCAAAATGCTCAATTCCGACATTGCAAAGATGATCAAAGAAAAAGGATATGCCAAAGAACGCATTTACGCCGATTGTGCGGAGCCCAAATCCAACGAAGATCTGCGGCGGATGGGAATCGGGCGGATCCGCCCGTCGGTGAAGGGGAAGGACAGTGTATTAAATGGGATTGCAGCGATTCAGGAATACAAAATCTATGTGCATCCCGATTGCAAAAACACCATTATGGAATTATCCAGCTATGCGTGGGAGGTGGACAAAAACGGAATTGCGCAAAACCGGCCGGAGGACCGCAACAATCATTTGATGGACGCATTGCGATATGCTTTTGCGGATATCAAATATGCCGGTGCTATCCAAAATAAAAAAGTCAGATTCGATGATCGGGGAATTTTCCCTGAGGATATGTGGGGTGAATGGGAATGATATGGATTTTATTTGTCGTGTGCGTCGCCAATTTGGGGTTAACAATCTTTCTTTTGCTGGGAGGACGCCAAAAATCAAGAAAGCGTAAAAGGGACGTAGCGCCGGAGGAGCTGTTCAAACAAAAACGCTTGCAGCAGGATTATCTGAATTTTTTAAGTTATACCGGTGACAAACAGGATTAAAAACAGATTACACACAAAGGAGTTATGGTTATGGATGATGTTAAGATGGACAGCGGCGCACCATCGCCGTCGGAAGCCTTTGACATAGATGCGCCTGCAAATACGCAGCCGGATACCGAACCTGCTTTGGAGGATACCACACCAAAGGAGCAGCAGACAAATCCGGAAGTGTTGCAGGACGGGGAAACGGATGACAATGCCGCCGCAGACTTTTCGCTGGATGTGAAGTTTAACCATGAACTGCGCAGTCTGCAAAAGGACGAGGCGGTCAAATACGCCCAGATGGGACTGGCCTATGAAGCGGAAGCCGCGGCGCGTTCCAAGCTGGATCTATTGGCAGCGGCCGGCGGATATAAAAGCAGAAACGCTTTTATCGATATGCTGACCGGACAATATGAACGGTATATTGCCGATAAGGCGCACCGGCAGGCTGCGGGAGATCCGGAATTGGAAAAGAATCTGATCGATTTGATGAAAGAGAAAAACAACGCGCTGCACAGGCAGATGCAAAAAGATCAGGAGTTGGAAGCGCAACAAGCGCATAAGGCACAGGTCGAACGGATCGCGGATGAATTTCTCGATTTGCAGAAAACATTCCCGGACTATAAAGTGTTCGACGATTTGCCGGGGGCGGTCGTTCAATTATCCCTGAAAGAAAAAGTGCCGCTGAAATACGCGCTGCTGCAATATAACCATTTGCAGGGACAAAAGGAAAAACAGACAAACACAGCCCGGCAAAAGGCGAAACAAGCCAGCGCCGGCAGCGCGGGTTCCGGCGGTGTGGACGAAAACGCCCGGTTTGACGCTCTGATGAGCGGCATATGGGGCAGAAGATGAGAAAGAAAGGAAAGAAAAAAATAAAATATGGCAATTACAAATAGTTTGGATTTGAATTCTTTGGAATTCGCAACAAAATTTACAGGAGAACTGGATAAGGTTTACGAACAGGAAAGCAAAACCGGCTTTTTGGCGGATAACGCTTTTAAAGCTAAATTTGTGGGTGCGCGGTCGGTGAAAATTCCGAATATCTCGCTGCAGGGACTCGGCGATTATGACCGCGATACCGGGTTTATCACCGGAACAACCACCATTTCCAACACCATTTTTACCATGCAGCAGGACAGAGGTCGTTCCTTTATGATCGACCGTGAGGACATGGATGAGACCGGCGTTGCGGAATTGGCTGGCGCGGTGATGTCCGAATTCGTGCGCACAAAGGTGATTCCGGAATCCGACGCTTATGTGCTCTCAAAGCTTGCGAGCTTTGCAAGCACCAAGTCGCAGACGGTCGCATATACCACACCTTATGAAACCTTTTTAGGATTGCTCGAAAAGGTGCAGGATGCCTGCGGCTATTCCGAACAGGTAGTCTGCTTTGTGGCGCCGGAGGTTTATATGGGCTTTAAAACCGACACAGCGCTGGAAAAATCGCTGAATGTCGGTGAATTCAAACGCGGAGAAGTGCATCTCAAAGTAACCATGATCGATGATGTGCCGCTGATCCCGGTGTCTTCCGACCGCATGAAGACGGCTTATGAATTTTTGTCCGGCGGAACCGGCAAGGAAGAGGGCGGATTTGCACCCACTTCTTCCGCAAAGGGGATCAAAATGCTGATGCTGCCCAAAACCGCCGCAATGCTGGTGAAGAAATGCGAAAAAATCAGAACCTTTACACCGGAACAGAATATCAAAGCCGACGCTTATAAGTTTGATTACCGGTTGTATTACGACTGCTTTGTCAGAACATCCGGTGCGGATGCGATCTGGGCGTCGATTGAAAGCACAACGACCAGCGGCGGTACGGGTCAGGGCTCATAAGGAGATTATTTTATGATGTTTGTGCTATGCAATGCGGAGGGCAATTGTTATAAAGTGACCGACAGCAAGGTCAAACGTGATCAGCTTATCCGCGAAGGATTCCGATTGGTTCAAACACCGGCGGGCCGAAAGTCGGCGGGTTCGAAAAAAACAGCTGTTAAAAAATAAATCGAAAGGGCGGCAAAGCCGCCCTTTCCGGCAGACAGTTACAAATTAAAGGGAGAAAGGGTGCGACGATGAAAGAAAAAATAAAATTAGACCCCTCCGAGATCTTTAAAGAACATAATGCGGCCATTTCGTTTAAAAGCGGGATGACCGACAAGGGCCTTTTTGAACAGGCTCGAAAAAATGAACGGTTTTATATCGGCGATCAATGGTATGGCGCGAAGGTGAGCCGTGACCGCCCGCTGGTGCGCCATAATGTGATCAAGCGGATCGGCGAATATAAAATGGCGATGTTATCTTCCAGCCCGGTGACCGCCAATTATTCTGCGGAGGGAATTCCCAATACGGCGCAGATGCGAAATGTTGTGGACGAAAACGGATTGACCGGCGACAAATTCGATCAGATCAAACAGCAGCTGCAAACTGGTGATGCGACCGGGTTTGCACAAATGGATGAAAACGATCAGATCAATCTGATGATGGACGCGCTGTCGAATTATTATAACGTAACGGCGGAACGGCTCCGGTTCAATGCCAAATGCGAACAGGCGCTGCGCAACGCTTATATTACCGGGACCGGCGTTTTATATACCTATTGGGACGATCAGGTGAAAACGGGTTTATATGCGGATGACGGAAAAAATGTTCCGATTACCGGGGATATTGACTGCGAGGTTTTAAATATTGAAAACGTCGATTTCGGCGATCCGAACGAGGATGATGTGCAGCGGCAGCCGTTTATTATTTTGGCGCAGCGCAAAAGCGTGGGGGAAGTGAAACGGGAAGCCAAGCAAAACGGGATTTCCACGGCGGATATTGAAAGTATCAAACCGGACAGTGAATACAACAACTACGGATACGGTGCGGATACCGCCGAACCGGCGGACAGCAAAAAATGCACGGTGCTGACAAAGCTATATAAAGAGTACAAAGACGATGGCAGCTATAAGATCATGGGCATCAAGGTGGTCAAAAGCTGCGTTATCCGCAAGCCCTGGGATTTAGCGATCAAGCTTTATCCGATTGCGAAATTTTGTTGGGAAAGGCGGCAGGCGTGCGCTTACGGCGAAAGCGAGATCACTTATTTGATCCCAAACCAGATCTCCATCAATCGGATGCTGACGGCTTCCGTGTGGGCGGTGATGATGCTGGGCATGCCGAATTTGCTTGTTAACGCTGATGCGATCGATCAGCCGATCACCAACACGCCGGGACAGATCATCAAATATACCGGTGCGGCACAGGATTTTGGCAATGCGATCCAATATGTTACGCCGCCGAATTTTTCAGCGCAGTTTGACAACAATGTGCAGTCGTTGATTCAAAACACCCTTTCAATGGCAGGTGCGAATGATGCGGCGCTCGGTGATCTGCGCGCAGATAACATGTCGGCGATTATCGCGGTGCGGGAGGCGGCGACGATGCCGCTGCAGGTGTTTCGCAACCGGTATTACCAGTTTATCGAGGATACGGCGCGGATTTGGGCGCAGTTTTGGGTGAATCTTTACGGGCAGCGAGCCAT
This sequence comes from uncultured Clostridia bacterium, assembly GCA_946493765.1. GTDB lineage: Bacteria > Bacillota > Clostridia > Oscillospirales > Acutalibacteraceae > RUG11462. The sequence continues at coordinate 109,917 of CAMMAZ010000002.1, forward strand.
CCAGGTCAAGGACAAGGCCGGGACCTATTATGTTCCGTTTGATGGGGAAAGATATAAAAATTTGATGATTTCGGTGCGCATTGATGTGGGTGCGTCTACCCTGTGGAGCGAAAGCCAGTCGATTCAGACGCTGGACAGCCTTTTGAAAAGCCAGGTCATTGACGTGCTGGATTATCTTGAACGGCTGCCAAACGGTGTAATCCCGGATTTGACGGGACTCATCAAGAACACCAAGCGAAAAATAGAGCAGGCGGAGCAACTGGCGCAGCAGCAGATGCAACAGACACAACAGGCGCAGGACATGGCCGGCATGGAGGAAATGCAACCGGCGCCGGATAGCGGCGTGCAGCTGAAAGAGGTGCTGGACGCTTTATCTCCGGAAGAACAGGAAATGTTTTTACAGCTGCCGGAGGAGCAGCAGCTTGCATTTTTACAGAATGCGGGGGTGCAGGGATGAAAATGCAGAGTCGAAAAGCATCGGAAATTTACGATATGGCACTGTGTGAGCTCGGATACACCGATAATATGGGACATGTCAACACCGACGATCTAAAACAACGTGCGGTGCAGATTATCAACAGCGTTTACGCCGACCTTTATTACGCTTGCGGACTTGGAGATTTTAAACCAATTCGTTATATGTCGGATGAAATTATTTTACCGGAAAAGGTGCTCCATGACTGCATCCATTACGGTGTTGCGATGAAAATCGCATTACAGGAAAACGAAGGCGGACTCAGCCAGATGATGGCGTCGCTTTACAATCAAAAACGGGCGCACTGCACCCATCAGCAGGCGATCGGTGATTTTTTGCCGAATGTGCCGGATTGATGGGGGTGACGGTATGTTATATCCAAGCCTGAACAGGCAATCGCAGAGAAAGCTGCAAATTCCGGAGCTGTCCGGCGGGGTGAATTACGCCGACGGGATCAATCATGTGCAGGATAATCAGTTGACCGACTGCAAAAACATGTGGTGGTATAACGGCGCGCTGCGGTCGCGGCCGGGGACAAACGAGCTCAATCATGCTTACTATGAATTCCAGACCGGCAGTGATTTCAAGCAAGACTGCGATCCGGTCGTTTATCGTGTCGAAAATCGGGCTTATCAGATTTTTGCATGTGATACGCAAAGTGAAGAAGCGACAAATGCGCGGGATTTTTATATTCTTGCGGTCGGTGTGGACGACGACGGACATCCTGCCATTACCCATATTTTACGCAAGGAGAATATTCAGTCTGATTATGGCACTGAAAAACCGTTGAACAGACTGCATTATATTCTTTTTCGCGGAAAACCCAAAAGAGCGAATGGAAGCGGCGTTTTCGTTTTGCTCGGCGGGTATTCGCAAGGCGGCGAAATGGTTTATGGGCCGGTATTTTATGAGCTGGTGGAATCCATGTCGGGAAGTCCAGGTGTGATAACATTGCAGGAAGATGATCTTTACACCCCGCTTGTTTATATGAACGGAAAGGGAAACAAATATGCGTCGCTGCCGGTCAGCGAAGGCACCGAATATCCGGCAGCAGTCGCTTTTGAGGGCTTTAACCGATTGACCGGCAAGTTTGAAGCGCGGTATATGACCGACGGCGCCTCTTACAAGTTTAAATTGCCGGTGGAGAATTTGCCTAGCGGAGAAATCCGAGTGGAGCTGACGCTGGATGGGCTGTCCGACGGAACCAATCCCATTTCGACTGCTGTTTTCAACTTTGCGGCTGATGCAACAGAAGATGCAGCCGGTTATATCCGGCCGCAGGAGGAAACACAATCGGGAAAGGCTTACAGGATCGAAAGCGATACTGCCAACGGTTGGTTTTCGGTGAAATTCCACAGAAAAAGCGGAACCGCTTTTATTTATGGCGGGCCGGACAGCACCGGCGCCGACAATGTCAGCACCGATCAGCGGCCGATCGAAATGCCGTTTAGCGGAGGATTCAATAATCTGCGCATTTTTGCGTCGTTGTTTGATCAGGATTTGTTTGACCAGGTGCTGCGCATGAAACATTGTGTGGAATTCGGCGGGGCTGAGGGGATCTATGGCGGATCCCGGACCTTTCTTGCCGGTGATCCGAGTCATCCCGGCATGATGATCTGGTCGGATGTGAACAATCCCCTTTATTTTTCCGAGAACAATTATGCCGTTGTGGGCGGAAACGATGCGATCACGGGATTTGGCAAACAGGGAAATATGCTGGTGATTTTTAAAGAACATTCTATTTTTTATACTGTGCTGGTGGATGGCGACGGTCTTACCGCCGATAATATCCGCGACGGCATGGATGTTTCAACGGCATTTGCCACCTTTCCGATCTACCAGCTGCACGGAGAGATTGGCTGCGATCTGCCTTGTACCATCCAACTGTGCAACAACCGATTGGTTTGGGCAACAAAAAACGGAGAGGTCTACACGCTGGTGGACGGGAGCAACAACTCCCAGAACAATGTTTATTCGATTTCCAGAAACATAGAGCCGCAGCTGCAAACGGCGGATCTGTCTTCGGCGTTTGCGATCAACTGGCTGGGCCATTACCTTCTGTTTTGCGGGAGTGATGTGTTTGTTTTGGATTACAACAAAAATTCCTATAAATATGTCGCCGGCAACAGCCAGGCCGGCAGCAACCAGTTTACCTGGTGGGTGTGGGAAATGCAGCACCATTTATATGACGATGACGGCAATGTGACCGGCGTTTGCAATTATTTCGGGGCGGTTGCCAATGGTGAGCAGGGCGCGTTGACTGCAAAATCTACCGATAGCAGCGGAAATGTTACGCTGCATGCAACGGTTTTTGAACGGGACCTTGGCGAATCAAATTATTATCCGTTCGAGAGCATGTTTCAAACCAAATGTTTCGATTTTAACGCGCCGGAAACTTATAAAAATATCGATAAGGTCTATGCCGGGATCAATAGTGAGAAAAACGATCCGATTGCAATGGATTATCTGACCGAGCAGGGTACGGCAGACGCGCCGCCGATCGAAACGGGATTTGTGATCAATAGTCAGAGCCTCTCACAGACAAAGTTGATGCAGGCAAGGTATGACGGTGCGTATAACAGAACAAAACGGCTGCCGGTGCGGCTGCCGCGGGTTATGCGGTTCGGACTGAAAATGACGTCGCCGTCGAGCTTTACGGTGAACGGTTTATCAATTTATTATACACCGACGGGAAATGTGAAATAACAGCGCATTTTTCCGTGTGGGAGAAAGGATGGTTGAAATAATGGCGAAGAGCAGAACAGATTACATTAACAGCGCTGTTTCCAACACCCAAAAATATGCCGACGCCGCGGCAAAAAAACGAAATGACGCGGCTGCCGCTTATGACAAAAGCCTTCAAGATACCTATTCCAATTTGATCAAAGATCAAAAAGCGGTCGCGAATGAGCAGATCGCCGCCGTCAATCAGGATTATCAGACGGGCTATGACAACGCGGAAATCCAGGCGGAGATCAACAGGCGGCAGATCGCCAACAACATGGCGAACGCAGGGTTGACCGATTCGGGATTGAACAGAACCCAGCAGACGGCGGTGGAAATTGCAAAATCCAATCAGCAAAACGCCGTGACACAACAAAAAAATGCCGCCGTTTCATCATTGCGGCAGCAACTGAACGATTATATTGCCAACATCAACATGACGGTGGCGGAAAAACAGGCAAACGCTTATTATGAAGCGGGCAAGGCCAATGCGGATTCCTATGAAAACTGGATGGCGAATGCGGTTTCGCAGGGGAATTCCAACTTTGAGAACGACCGGACATTTAACGAGAAGGTGCGGGAGTTTGATCTGGATTACGAAACAAGCAGGAATGAGAAGGAATATGAAAGACAAAAGGAACAGGTAGACGGCCTGAAAAACATATTGCTCAATACCTGGTCGGAGCAGTATAACGCGTTTCACGATGATCCGACGAATGAAGGAAAAGCGTTCCAATACAGTGCGGCGCAGCGAAGTTCCATTTACAACACCATCCGGCAGGCGCAGCGAACATATGGGTTATCTGCCGCGCAGGTGGCGGAACTGTGCCGGGCAGCCGGGATTACCTATAACGGATACAGCGCATGGGCGCGGGGATAGACCGGACGGAAAAGGAGAGGAAAAATGGCAAATTATCCGAGTTGGACGCTGCGCTCATATACGCAGGACATGCCGTCGATGAATCGAACCGTGGACAGAAAGATTGATTCCGGGCGGGTGGATACTTTTCGGGAACATTATGCGCAGTATCTCGAAAGTGTGCAAAATCAGGGAACGCGCCCGACAGAAATTCGTGATGCATCGGATGTTCGCGCGGCGCAGCGGCAAAACAACCAGAGCGCCAATGAAGCCAGAACGCTGCTGCGCCAGCTTGAGCTTGTGCGGGGAGATATCGGCGAGGACGCTTATCAAAGCATGCGCCGGTCGCTGACCGACAGCGTGCAGGCGGCAAATACGAACAACCGAAACCTGCGCAGTGTGCGCCGGGAAATGCAGGAGCAGAAAGAGGCGGGACGCCGTGCGCAGGAACAGGCGCAGTCGGCTTTGCAGGGCTTTCAATCCCAGTATAATGCCTTTGCAGATAAAACAAAGACACAGGATTTGCCGGATCTCAAGCAGTATCAAAGTCAGGAAACGCTTTCAAACGCCAAGGAAAACAACGATTATTTGGCAAGCCTTTCGGGTGAACTGATCCGGCAATGGGATTCGATGCAAGGTTATGTGGATCAGGATACCTATAACGAGATGAAAGATTCATTGACCAACGCGCAATCGTCAATCCAAAATAACAGCGAAGTGCTCGACAGCGCGAAAGCGTTTTACGGACAGTTTGAAGATAAGGCGGATTACGATTGGTATCAGTATACTTCGGGCAAGGCGGATTGGAGCTACGACGAGCTGGATGCAGAATATAACCGGGTCAAAGAAACGGATACGCAGAAAGCAGAATGGGTCAAAAATCAGAGAGATTCGAAGATGACTTCCGAGGACATAGAGAAAAAGATCGATGAACTGAAAGCTGAAATTGCCGCTGCTGATCAGATCATAGCAGGAAGAGAGGATGAATTATTATTATCTCCATCCGATTATTCGCCGTCAACACCTGAAGAAACAGAAGAGCTACAAAAAGCAAGTGAATCCAAAGCACGGGCGGAAAAAGGATTGAAATATTGGGAAAACCGTTTGACGGAAGTGCAGAAACAGGAAGAAGAACAGGCTAAAATCGATTCGGCGCTAGATGGATATACCGAAGATAAGCAGGACTGGAGCTATGAAGAGTATGAAGTAGAAAAGGAAAAACTTCAAGGAATTGCCAATGAGAAAGCGGATGCAGGGGAAGACGACTCGCAGGAACGATACAGAATCGATTGGTTGGATCAGCGCATGGGGGAAATCGGAGACGTGATGATCGCCGATTATACCCAAGACAAACAGGAGCTAACCTATTCCGAATATGAAACAGAGTATGAAAAAGTGACTGCAAATTTGCAAAAAAAGCTGGCAAACGATGAAGATGCCACCTACGAAAAGGCACAGCAGAGCTGGCTGGAACGACAAATGAACAGTGTGGTGACGTTTGATGACGCACAGGAAAAAATAAATGTATATCAGAATGAGATTGAGCAATCTGATAAGCAGATGCAGGAAGTGTTAGATGCGCTATACCAAATGAATCCGGCATTAGGCAGTATTGGAGAAATCGTTGAATGTTCTGAAGATGATAATAGTTTTACGATTAAATATAAGACGAAAAGCAATATAGGAGTCGGAAACACTGTTTTTTCCAAGAAAATAAGTAAAGAAGAATACGCGCTGGCCGAGCAATATATCGATGCAAAAGAAAGAAAAGAAGAAGCACAGAATCAAGTTGATGAATGGACAACAACGCAAGAAACATTAAAAACAACCCAAAAAACCAGAGAAATCAAAGAACGACCGGATTTTTACACCATCACGCAGCCGCAAGCGGAAAAGATGGAATCAGACGAGCGATATAACGAGATCGCGGGCATGTATGACTACTGGGAGAAGACGGGCGGAACGGATTATCACGGATATGCCAGCGGGAACATGGACGAAATGACGATCGACGAAGTGCAAACGTATATTGGGACATACAACATATACGGAGAAGAGGCGGCGGACGAATATTATGACGATCTGTCGCCCATGTTAAAGCAGCGCAACATCCAAAGGATACAAGAATCGGTTTCGGAATTCATGGGCGACATGCAGGATATCC